>CACYMI010000005.1 GCA_902775385.1 uncultured Bacteroidales bacterium | reverse complement strand
CGATAGGTAAACCAGAATTCGCAAGCTACCAGAGCATTGGCATACTCAGGCTTTGCCAAGTCGGCAAACATACGGTCGGCATCGAAGTTCAAGGTATCAACATGATATACAGGGAACTCGCCATGAACACCAGGAGAATACTCACGCATGGAGAAGTCCACACCAGGCGTAAGCTTTTTGAATTTTGAATTTATAAATTTTGAATTTACCTGCATCTCCATTTCTCCGCTGAAAGTGTTGATATCCAGCTTAAAAGGTTGCAACGTGACATCATCCACGCCTGCCTTCTGGTATTCCTTTTGCAGGAATTTCCCCGCTTTATTGGCACCACCTTTGGCATAACCTCGCCCTTGGTACTTGGCGCTAGCCAACTCCTTAATCACTCGTTTGTAATGCGTCAAATCCTGCGCACTCACCTGCATGGCAGCAAAAGCCAGCAGTAAAATTAGGAGCCCCCTCCTACTTCCCCCAAAGGGGGAGTGTTTCATGTAAGAAATAAACATAGTTAACAAAATTGTTGTTAGCCGGATTGCTTCGCTATTCCGGTTTATATCTAAGATTTTCATTCTTCACTCTTCATTCTTCACTCTTCACTTCCTTCGGTTCCACATGAACCGCTATATGTGTGTCTTCGCCGTAATGACTACGGAGCAGGTCTTCCACCTCCGATGCCTTGTCATGTGCCTCACAAAGAGTGATGTTACCATCCATCAGTATATGCAGTTCAATGGCGTAATGATTGCCAATACGACGGGTACGCAAGTCGTGCGGTTCAGCGACCCCCTCTACCGAAGCAGCCAACCGGAGGATTTCCTCCTCCACATCATCTGGCAATGAGTGTTCCATCAGGTCGCCAATACCATCACGCAACAGGAAGAAAGCGACCTTGATAATAAACAAGCCCACAATAACGGATGCTATCGGGTCCAGAACCGTCCATCTCTGTCCCAGGAAAATAGCACCGCCAATACCGATGGCTGTACCTACAGATGAGAGCGCATCGCTGCGGTGATGCCATGCATTGGCTTCTATCGCCTGTGAATTCAACTTCCTGGCATAAACCATAGAGTAGTGATAGACTGCCTCTTTCAATACCACAGACAACAAGGCGGCCCACAGAGCCAGCATGCCTGGTGCCGGCAACTCCTGGCCATGCAACCATGTGTTTATTTTCAGAACACCTCCATAAACAATGCCTACAGCCACTGCCAATAAAGCCATGCCTATGATTGTCATGGCCAGCGTCTCGTATTTACCATGACCATAGTCATGCGACTTGTCTTTGGGTTTACTGCTGATATGGACAAAAACCAGCACTATAACATCCGTCACAAAGTCGCTGAGCGAATGGATGGCATCGGCCACCATTGCAGCACTATGCCCCATGATTCCAGCTACAAATTTGAAGACCAGCAGTATCACATTTACTGCGCCTCCAACCAGCGTAACTTTGTATATTTGGCGGTTCCTTTCCATAGGAAAATGCAATTTTGCCAACAAATTTACCACTTTATTACAACAATCGGCCAAAAAATGCAGAAAAAGTGCTAAATTTGCTGCCGCAAAAAGAAATTTATCACAAAAAACAAAACAATACTATTATGAAACTTCGATTCCTTAGCTGCCTATTGGCAGTTCTCATGAGTCTCTCCGCTATGGCAGAGGTGAAATATGTTTTCTATTTCATCGGCGACGGCATGGGTGTTAACCAAATCAATGTTACAGAAACTTACTTAGCTGCCCTGAAAGGCAAGATCGGTTTTGAACCTCTCTTGATGTCAAGCCTGCCTGTTGTGGGTATGGTTAATACCTATTCTGCTACTAACGGTGTTACTGACTCTGCTGCTGGTGGTACAGCTCTGGCAACCGGAAAGAAGACCAAGAATGGTGCTATCGGTGTACTGAAGGATCTGGAGACCCCCTGCTATAGTATTGCTCAGTGGGCCAAGAACTCTGGCAAGGCCGTAGGCGTAGCTACCAGTGTAGCTGTAACACATGCCACACCTGCATCTTTCTTTGGCCATCAGCCCGATCGTAACATGTACTACGAGTTGGGTAAGGACCTGTGCAAGAGTGGTTTTGATTTCTTTGGCGGTTCCGATTTTCACCGTCCATACGTAAAAGAGGGTGAGCCTTCGCTGCACGAGCAGGCTAAGGCTGCCGGTTATACTATTGTCAAGGGTTACAAGGAGTATATGAAGAAAGGTCGTCAGGCTGAGAAACTCTGTCTCTTCCAGAGCGATAAGGCTAACGAAAAGCAGGGAAGCGACCAGATTCCCTACGCATTGGACCAGACAAAGGATGACCTGACACTGGAGCAGATTGTACGTGCTGGTATCAACTTCCTCTCTTCAAAGAACACCGACGGTTTCTTCTTTGAGGTAGAAGGCGGTATGATTGACTGGGCATGCCACAGCAACGATATCGGCAACTGCATCAACGAGGTGATTGACTTCGACAAGGCCATCAAGGTAGCCTACGAGTTCTACCAGCAGCACCCTGACGAGACCATTATCGTTATCAGTGCCGACCATGAGACTGGCGGTCTGGTAATGGGCGTGGGACCTTACGAGATTCATACCGACCTGCTGAAGTACCAGCGTAAAAGTATCAACGAGTTGAAGTGGATATTGAGAGAACAGTATAAGAAGGCTCCCGGCAAGTTCAACTGGACAGCCGTTGAGAAGGTACTGAAGGAGGAAATGGGCTTCGGTGCCGGCATTGAGCTGAAGGACAAGCAGAAGGAGCGTTTGCAGAACCGCTGGAAGGAAATCGAGAAGGCCATGGCTGATAACGGAAAGGTTGAGGACCGCATCGGTGACTTGTGCGAGACAACCAAGCACATTCTCAGTGAGGTGGCCATGATCAGCTGGGCCAGCGGCGGACATTCCAACGGCTATGTGCCCATCTATGCCATCGGCCCGGGCACAGAGATTTTCCAGGGCAGAATCGACAACATCGAGATTGCCCCCGGCATGGCTAGGATTGCCGGATATAAGGTAGAATAGAATCCGAATAATCATTACAATATCACAAGGCCCGCCCCCATTTGAAAGATGGAAGGCGGGCCTTGTGATGTTCCCGAAAGTCCGCAAACAAGGAAACCGGTTGGAATTCTATAAGAATTCATCTCAATTCATGTTTTTCCGTAATAATTTGGCTGTTCGCTTACTTTTTCATACCTTTGCAAACTGAATTATAAAAGATTGTATGCAAAGTATTAGAAACATTGCCATCATTGCCCATGTGGACCACGGAAAGACCACATTGGTAGATAAGATGTTGCTGGCTGGTAACCTTTTCCGCGAGAACCAGCAGACAGGTGAATTGATGTTGGATAACAATGAACTGGAGCGTGAGCGCGGAATCACCATCCTCTCCAAGAACGTCAGTATTAACTACAAGGATACAAAAATCAATATCATCGACACTCCGGGCCATAGCGACTTCGGAGGCGAGGTGGAGCGTGTGCTGAATATGGCCGACGGATGCCTCCTGCTGGTGGATGCCTTTGAGGGCCCCATGCCCCAGACACGCTTCGTGCTGCAGAAGGCATTACAGATCGGTCTGAAGCCCGTAGTGGTTATCAACAAGGTGGACAAGCCCAACTGCCGCCCCGAGGAGGTTTATGAGATGGTATTCGACCTGATGTGCGACCTGGATGCCACTGAGGAGCAGCTGGACTTCCCCGTTATCTACGGCTCGGCCAAGAACGGATGGATGAGCGAGGACTGGAGCAAGCCTACGGATAATATCACCTATCTGCTGGACAGTATCCTGGAATACATCCCTGCCCCCGAGGTTCTGGAAGGAACGCCCCAGATGCTGATTACCAGTCTGGACTACAGCAACTACACCGGCCGTATCGCAGTAGGACGCGTGCACCGCGGAACGCTGAGAGAGGGGATGAACATCACCATTGTCCATCGCGACGGCAGCAAGGAGAAGACGAAAATCAAGGAACTGCACACCTTCACAGGTATGGGCCGGCAGAAGACTGCCGAGGTATCGAGCGGCGATATCTGCGCTATTGTAGGCCTGGAGAACTTTGAGATCGGAGACACTATCTGCGACTACGAGAATCCCGAGGCACTTCCTCCCATCCGGATTGACGAGCCTACCATGAGTATGCTCTTCACCATAAATGACTCGCCCTTCTTCGGTAAGGAAGGCAAGTTCTGTACCAGCCGCCATATCGGCGACCGTCTGAACAAGGAACTGGAGAAGAACCTGGCGCTGAGGGTAAGCATGCCTGAGGGCTATACCGACCGCTGGATTGTATCAGGCCGTGGCGTACTGCACCTGAGCGTGCTTATTGAGACCATGCGCCGTGAAGGCTATGAGTTACAGGTAGGTCAGCCCCAGGTAATCTACAAGGAAATTGACGGCGTGAAGTGTGAGCCTATCGAGGAGATGACCATCAATGTGCCCGAGGAATTCGCCAGCAAGATGATAGACATGGTAACCCGCCGCAAGGGCGAAATGACCAGCATGGAGAGCCAGGGCGAGCGCGTGAACATTGAGTTCAATATCCCCAGCCGCGGAATCATCGGTCTGCGTACCAATATGCTGACAGCCAGTCAGGGCGAGGCCATCATCGCGCACCGCTTCAAGGAATACCAGCCCTTCAAGGGCGAGATTACACGCCGTGTGAACGGTTCACTGATTGCTCTTGAGAGCGGTAATGCCTATGCCTACGCCATTGATCACCTTCAGGACCGTGGCCGCTTCTTCATCGAACCCCAGGATCAGGTATATGCCGGTCAGGTAGTGGGCGAGCATGTGCATGACAATGACATCGTCATCAATGTATGCAAGGCCAAGCAGCTGACCAACGTACGTGCCAGCGGAACAGATGAGAAGGCCCGTATCATCCCCGCCACCATCTTCTCCCTGGAAGAAGCGCTGGAGTATATCAAGGAAGATGAATACGTAGAGGTTACCCCCAAGAGCATGCGTATGCGCAAGGTAATTCTGGATCACCTGGAGAGAAAGAGATCCAATAAGTAGTGGAAAGTAAAGAATTCGCTAACCGCTAACCACTAATCGCTAACCACTAACCGCTAATAATATAATGGAACATGTAATACCCACATGGATGCTGATACCGTTTGCCTGTCAGCTTCTTTGCATAGCAGTATTCCCGCTTACCAGGCTGGAACACTGGTGGGAGAATAATATACACAAGCTATGGGTTTCATTCCTGTTCGGCCTGCCCGTAGCAGGGTGGCTGTGCACACAAGACATGTGCAGCGAACTGGAGCACCAGATGATTTATGACTATGTTCCCTTCATTCTGCTGCTGACAGCCCTTTTTGTCACCACGGGCGGCATTCATATCAAGGGAGACCTGAGGGCAACTCCGCTGGTAAACTGCGCTATCCTGTCAACAGGATACGTACTGGCTTCCTTTATGGGAACAACGGGAGCGGCCATGCTGCTCATCCGCCTGCTGCTTCAGACCAACAGCCAGCGTAAGTACACCACCCATACGGTGTTGTTCTTCATAGCCATGGTGGCCAACTGCGGCGGTATCCTTACCCCGCTGGGCGACCCCCCGCTTTTCCTGCTCTTCCAGAAAGGGACCCCCTTCGGCTGGTTCATCGGACTTGCCCCAGAGTGGCTGGCAACAGGAATACTGATGCTGCTGGTTTACTACCTGATGGATACCCGCTACTACAAGCGTGAATCAGAGGAACATCTGCAGGCCGACGAGGCGGAGAAGGAAAAGATAACGATGACTGGCCATATCAACCTGCTATGGGTAGCATGCGTAGTGCTGAGCACCATGTTCATCAACAGCACTTACATCCCTGCCATGGGCGAGCATGACGCACCCTTCTGGCTGAAACTGCTCAGGGAATGGGCCTTCATCCTGATTATCATCCTCTCCCTGGTGACAACGAAGAAGGAGGTACGTACCGGCAATAACTTCTCCTGGACACCCATCCTGGAGGTGGCCTGTGTCTTCTGCGGCATCTTTGCCACCATGATTCCGGCACTGATGTACCTGAAGCAGAACCCGCTGCCCATCACCGAGCCCTGGCAGTTCGTATATTGCACGGGGTTCCTGTCAGCCTTCTTGGACAACGCCCCGACGGCGATGGTCTTCCATGCCACGGCCACCACGCTGTCAGACCCGGGATCCGCCAACCTGGTAGCAGGCGTATCAGAGCCTTTGCTGCGTGCCATTTCCATGGGAGCCGTATTCTTCGGCTCCATGACATATATAGGTAACGGACCTAACTTCATGGTGAAGAGCATTGCCGAGCAGAACGGATTCCGCATGCCCAGCTTCTTCGTCTATATGCTGAAGTTCTCGCTCATCATCTGTCTGCCTGTCTTTATCATTGTACAACTGATATTCCTGTAGTCAATACATGAACGTAACAGATATCATCAACAGCAAACAGGGAACAGCCTTCTCGTTCGAGGTGCTTCCGCCTCTGAAGGGGACGGGCACGCAAAACCTGTTCAGCACCATCGAGCGTCTCAGGGAGTTCGAACCCCGATACGTGAATATCACCACACACCGCAGTGAATATGTGTACCGCGAGGTAGGCAACGGTCTGATGCAGCGGCAGCGTATCCGCCGCCGTCCCGGCACCATTGCCATCGCAGCCTCCATCCAACAGAAATACGGTCTGCATGTGGTACCCCATATCGTATGCAGCGGCAACAACAGGGAGGACCTGGAGTACATGCTGCTGGACCTTCAGTTCCTGGGGGTGAACGACCTGCTGGTGCTACGCGGCGACAAGGCCAGGGAAGACAACAGTTTCCAGCCCACAGGCGACGGTCCTGCGCATGCGACGGAACTGATAGAGCAGATAAACAGGTTCAACGCCGGACAGTTCTGGGACGGCTCACCGGTCAAGGTGCCGGGGGTACCCTTCCAGTATGGTGTTGCCTGCTACCCCGAGAAGCATGAGGAGGCAGCTAACCTGGAGGCCGACCTGCAGGTACTGAAGCAGAAGGCCGACATGGGAGCTCAATATGCCGTGACCCAGCTGTTCTATGACAACGGGAAGTACTTTTCTTTCGTAGAGAAAGCACGTGCCATAGGTATCAATATACCCATCATACCGGGAATAAAGCCTCTGGCTAAACTGAGCCAGCTTTCCGTCATCCCCAAGACCTTCCATTGCGACCTCCCCTCCGACCTCTATTCCGAGGCCGTGAAATGCAGGACCGACGAGGAGATAAAGCAGGTGGGCATAGAATGGTGTGTCAGCCAGTGCCGGGAACTGATGAGGAAGGGAGCCCCCAGTCTGCACTTCTATACGGTAAGCGCGGTGGACAGCATTGCGCAGATAGCCAGACAAATCTATTAAGGAAAGAGAGAGAAGAAAGAATATGGCATACGGATTCCGTCAGGTTATAGCACAGCAGGAAGTGAAAGGCCGTCTTCTGCGGATGGTCAGGGAAAACCGGCTCCCCCATGCGCTGATGTTCTGCGGCCCGCAGGGAGCAGGCAAACTGCCTCTGGCCCTGGCCTTTGCCCGTTATCTGCTGTGTACTGAACCCGGTGAGGAGGATGCCTGCGGACAATGTGCGGGATGCCGTATGCTGGAGAGCTGGGCACACCCCGACCTGCATTTCTCCTTCCCTGTCTATAAGGGCAAGTCGTCAGACCATCCCGTATCCGACAATTATCTGGAGGCCTGGCGCAGGCAGGTACAGGAGAATCCCTATTTCGATACGGAGATGTGGCTGAACGACATCAAGGCCGAGAACCAGCAGATAACCTTCTATGTGCAGGAGAGTGACGCGCTACAGCGCAAACTGGCACTGAAATCCAGCCAGGGAGGACGCAAGGTGGTACTGATATGGTTGCCCGAGAAGATGAGTCAGGAGGTGGCCAACAAACTGCTTAAACTGATAGAGGAACCGCCCCTGCACACCTGTTTCCTGCTGGTCAGCGAAAACCCGGAGATGGTATTGGGCACAGTCCAGAGCCGCGTACAGCGCGTCAATGTGCCTGCCCTTACCGAAGAAGAGGTCGCACAGGCCCTGATAACCCTGCATGCCGTACCCGCGGAGCTGGCGCAGAGCATAGCCCATATAGCGCGCGGCAATTACACAGAAGCCCTGAAGCGTCTGGAGGCAGGAAACGAGCAGCAGCAGTTCTTTGAGCTTTTCAAGCAACTGATGAGAAGCAGTTACATGCGGGACCTGAAAGACCTGCAACAGTGGACACAACAGGTGAGGGAATTGGGCCGCGAAAGGCAGAAACGACTGCTGGAATACTTCCAGCGCCTGATTCGCGAGAACTTCATCTACAACTTCCATCAGGCTGAAATGAGTTTTCAGACACAGGAGGAGCAACAGTTCAGCCAACGGTTTGCCCCTTTCATCAACGAGATAAATGTAATAGGAATTATGGACGAGCTCTCTGATGCTCAGCGCGACATTGAACAGAACGTGAATGCGCAGATGGTCTTCTTTGACTTCGCCCTTAAAATGATAATACTGCTTAAAAAATAATGGAATACAGCTATAAATGCGGTTGCAGAGGCCGGGGTCTCTGCGCCAAAGGCAGCAATACGGGTCACTACGGGCAGTTGAACACCTTCAACTACCTGGCAGACATCCCCGAGAACCAGGAAGTGACGGACCTTGTTGAGGTCCAGTTCAAGAATACACGCAAGGGATACTTCCACAACGTCAACAATCTGCCCCTGCAGAACGGAGACCTGGTGGCTGTGGAAGCCACAGCCGGACATGACATCGGAACGGTTACCCTGACAGGCAAGTTAGTGGCCCTGCAAATCAGAAAGGCCAACCTGAAGAGCAGCGAGGAAATCAGGCGCATCTACCGTATAGCCCGCCCCAATGACCTGGAGCGCTATGAGGCAGCCAAGGCCCGTGAGCATGAGACAATGATCAAGAGCCGCCAGATAGCCAAGGAACTGGGACTGGAGATGAAGATAGGTGACGTGGAATATCAGGGCGACGGCAACAAAGCCATCTTCTATTACATAGCCGACGGACGTGTGGACTTCCGCCAGCTTATCAAGGTGCTGGCCGAGGAATTCCGCGTACGCATTGAGATGAAGCAGATCGGCGCCCGCCAGGAAGCCGGGCGTATAGGCGGCTTCGGTCCCTGTGGCCGTGAGCTCTGCTGCGCCACCTGGATGAAAAACTTCGTCAGCGTAGGCACGGGCTCCGCCCGATTCCAGTATCTGAGCCTGAATCCCCAGAAGCTTGCAGGCCAATGCGCCAAGCTGAAGTGCTGCATGAACTACGAGGTGGACCAGTACATCGAGGCCGGACAGAAACTGCTGCAGAAAGACATCATCCTGCAGAGCCAGGAAGGCGACTATTACTTCTTCAAGGCCGATGTGCTGAGCGGCATGATCACCTACTCCACCGATAAGCGTCTGGCAGCCAACCTGGTAACTGTAACGGCAGAACGCGCCCACGAGATATGGGAAATGAACAAGAAAGGCGAGAAGCCCGAAACCATCGAGGCCGGCGGACGCAAGGAGCCGGAGCGCCCCGTTGACCTGGCCACCCAGGATGATCTGAACAGATTCGACAAGAAGAAAAAGAAGAAAAAGAAAAAGAAACCCCAGCACCAGAACAATGCCGAGAACAATGCACAGCACGCGGCAAAGGATAAGGAGCCCAAAAATGCCTAGGCTGTCAGCTATCCTGCTGACGGCCATCCTGTTGCTGACCGGATGTGACAAAAACACCCTGCTGCATACCTACCGGCCGACAGCCGGCAACTGTTGGGACAGGACAGATACCGTCCGGTTTGCGCTACCTGAGCTTTCACAGGACGATAACGGCAGTATGATGATAGGACTGAGACTTACCAATGACTTCCCTTTCGAAGAGCTGGTAATTCTGGTAGAACGGGATTTCCGGCACCCTACAGTTCATCTGTCAGATACCATATTCTATAATCTGACCGACGAAAGAGGCGAGTTTACCCAAAAAGGCGTCAACTGGTTTCAGTTCGAGACCCAGGGTCTGCCCATAGAACTGAAGAAAGGGCAGACCGGCGAGATCCGCATCCGGCATCTGATGAACAGAGAGTCTGTACCAGGGATTACGGACGTGGGCATTCACATTATCCGCTAACGCTTCATCCTGTTGCGTCCGGCATCGATTCTGAGGAACACAAAGAGCAGAATGGTAAAGCCCCACAGCGAGGAGCCGCCGTAACTGAAGAACGGCAGCGGAATACCGATTACAGGTGTCAGGCCCAATACCATGCCCACATTGATAAAGACATGGAACAGGAAGACACTCATCACACAGTACCCATATACACGCCCGAAGGTATAGGGCTGGCGCTCCGCCAAATGGATAAGTCTCAGGATAAGCGTCAGGAACAGCAGCAGCACAATGGCACATCCTACAAACCCCTCCTCCTCACCTACGGTGCAGAAGATAAAGTCCGTATCCTGTTCAGGAACATACTTCAGCTTCGTCTGTGTTCCGTTCAGGAATCCTTTACCCCTTAATCCGCCCGAACCTATGGCAATCTTGGCCTGAATCACATTGTACCCGGCACCGCGCGGATCATCCTCCAGGCCCAAGAGAACACGGATGCGCGTCTGCTGGTGCGGCTTCATCACATTGTTCAGCACAAAGTTAGCCGAATAGAAGAAACACAGACTCCCCAAGGCAAACATCGCTATGTAGAAATACCGGGCCAGGTTGTCCCTGAGGGAACGGTATATCAGATACAGAATGGTAACGGCACAGATACCCTGCAATACCCACATCACATTACATCTGTACACATAACGCGAGAACAGCAGCGCCATCACAGTGCCAAATGCTCCCCATCGCAGGATACGCCAGCCTATCTGCCTGTCCTTGGTATAGACAAATATCATCCCGACGGTGAAGACCTGGATCAGGATAAGCACCAGTGTCTGACCCAGCGTCATCCCAGGCACACCAATCAGCTCTTCCCCGGAGAAACGAACACCGACTACGAAATAGATAACGGCAGCCACTGCCGAGAAAAGAATGCTGCCGGGCATTCCCTCGCGGTAAAGCATCAGGAAGAACGCACTGTACACTAGCGCGCTTCCCGTCTCACGCTGCAGCACAATCAGTACCATAGGCATTATAATCAGCGCCACACTGATGATGAAATCCCTCCAGCGACTGACATTGAACTCATACACACTCATCACCTTGGCAACGCACAGTGCCGTACCGAACTTGGCAAACTCGGCCGGCTGGATACTGAAGCTGCCGATTTTGATCCAGGACATGGAGCCTTTGATATCACGTGCCAGAAAGGGTGTAACCGCCAACAGCACCAGGAAAGCCAGATATATAATGTAGGACAGGGATTCGATAAGCCGGTCATCCGTCATAAGAATGAGTGTACCCAACAGAAGTGAGGTGCCTATCCACACAATCTGCATACCGCTGCGTGTTGAGAAATCCACAATGCTGCCTCCCATGTCCAGGTCATAGCTGGCACCGCACACACTCATCCAACCCATTGCCAGCAGCATCAGGTAGATAAGGACGGTAAACCAGTCGATAGAGCTCAGCAGGTCAGGTCCTTGTATGTTATTATTCGGATTCCGTCGCATGATATATGGTTGGTGTAAAGAGATATTTATGTTCGAAGGCGTCAGCCTGCTGCTGACTGCTCTCGGAAAGGTGCCCGTTTATATACTGTTCCATCATGAGCGCACCGATAGGCACACCGTAGGTAGCGCCCCAGGTACCGTTCTCGACATATACGCAGATGGCGATCTTAGGATTCTCGCGAGGAGCAAAGCCCATGAAGACACTGTGATCCTGACCATGAGGATTCTGCGCCGTACCCGTCTTACCGCAAACCTCATACATACTGGTATTGGCGGTATGGCAGGTTCCTCCCACCACAGCCTGACGCATACCCTGCACCACATACTCATAGTTCCGGCGCTCCACCATCGTATAGTGTCTGGTGGTGTACATACTGTCCAGAGGCTGCCCCTGTACCTCCTTCACCACATGCGGGATGATGTAATACCCGCGATTGGCAATGGTAGCACCCAGGTTGGCTATCTGGAGGGGCGTCAGGTTCACCTCGCCCTGCCCGATGGAGATGCTGATAACTGTCAGACCGCTCCAGTCTCCCCTGTAAGCCTTATCGTAGTAGGGAGCATTAGGTATCATGCCCCTCTTCTCGCCCGGCAGGTCGATACCCAGTTTGTACCCGAATCCCATGGACACCATATAATCCTTCCAGGTAGTCATGGCATCCTGAACCGTGGCATACTTCTTGCGGTTGCCGAACATATAATAGAGTCCCCAGCAGAAGTATCCGTTACAGGATGTGGCAATGGCAGGAACCAGCGGCAAAGGCGAACCGTGTCCGTGACAGCCCACAGTAAGACCGCGGTTGTGGAAGCCATGCGTACAGGGATAGGCAGTACCCGGTGTGATCACACCCTCCTGCAGGAAGGTCAGTGCCTGACTGGTCTTGAAGGTGGAGCCTGGGGGATACTGCCCCATGATAGCCCTGTTCAGCAACGGCTTATGCGAATCCTGGCTGAGCAGAATATGATTCCTGCCACGCTGACGGCCTACCATCATCTTAGGGTCATAGGTCGGACTGGAGACCATACACAACACTTCGCCAGTGGAAGGCTCAATGGCTACAATACTGCCCAGCTTGCCCTTCATCAGCCTTTCTCCCAAGGCCTGCAGCCTGATGTCAATGCTCAGTTTCAGGTTACGTCCGGGAACAGGAGCCAGGTCGAACTTACCGTTCTGGTAATGTCCCTTGATACGGCCGCGTGCGTCCCTGAGCAGGATTTCCTTACCCTTGGCACCACGAAGTTCCGTCTCATAGCTGCGCTCCACGCCCAACTTGCCGATATAGTCACCGCTCTGGTAGTACTTGTCAGCCTCCAGGTCATCAGGGTTCACCTCACCCACATCGCCCAGGATATGGGCAGCATAGGGATGACGGTACTGACGGATGCTTCGTTTCTGGATATAGAAGCCCGGGAACCGGAACAGCTTCTCCTGAAAACGGCTGAACTCCTCGGTGGAAAGCTGGCTCATGAAAAGTTGCTGGGTAAAGGGGCTGTATCCCGGATTACGCCGCAAATCCCTGATTTCAGCCATCCTGCGCTCGTACCATTCCCGGTCAATATGCAGGCTCTGACACAGGTCCAGCGTATCTACGCCAATCTGCTCGTTCATAATCACCATCACGTCATAGGCCGGCTGATTGTACACCAGCAGCTCCCCGTTACGGTCGGTGATGATACCGCGGGCCGGATACTGGATACGCTGCAGAAAGGCATTGCTGTCAGCGTTCTTCTTGAAGTCATCGCTCAGCAACTGCAGCATAAACAGCCTTATCAGGTATATCAGTATGATGAAGATTGCCGCACCACCCAATATGAACTTCCGTTTCTCCAGATCGTAATTGACAGCCATACGGACGGGGACTGATTTAATTCTTCCGGCGGAAAGCCTCCAGGAGCAAAGCCAACAGGACACTGCTGACCCAACTGGTCAGCATCAGCAGCACGGCATCTGTCATGTGGTATAACGAGAAACTTTCCAGACCATAGTACACAAGATGATGAAACAGCATCAGCAGCATGGCATACCTGACAAAGTTGCCGGTTCCCATATTCTGCATGGAGGGCTCGATATTCTCGGGCGCATCCCTGGGAACCGTCAGTCTCAGCAAGGGCTGCTGAATCAGGGCGGCAAAGGTCATCGACCCGCTGGCCACACCCGGCGTATTACTGAAGATATCCACCAGCATACCGGTACAGAAGCCCCACAGCAGGATGCCCGTCCTCACACTCCCCATCGGCATATATAATATCATGCAGGCGAAGACAAGCGGTGTACCGTATCCTGAAATCTGCACATGGTTCAGTATCAGCACCTGAAATGCCAGCAGCAACAGCATGTTCAACAGCCGTTTCAGTAATGTATTTATCATTGCCTTCTGAGTGAGTCTAATTCTTCCTTCATATTATACTTCAGCACACACACATTCTGCACATGAGCGATATCCGTACCCATCTGAATCTCCAGCGAGTATGCAAGACCGTCGCCGCTGTTATGAATCTGTGCTACCCTTCCCAGGAAAATGCCGGGGGGAAAGAGGCTGCTGAAACCGCTTGTCTCCACAATATCACCGATACGCGGCTTGGCATGACGGGGCACATCATCCATTGACACCTGCAAAGGGTTGCCACCGTTCCACTTCATATAGCCGAAGTATTCCGTACCCCTTAGCCTGCAGCTGATACTGCTACGGCTGTTCAGGACGGACAGCACAAGCGAGTAATGCGGTGTCACCTTACTGACAATTCCCACCACGCCTGTTCCGCTGACGACTCCCATCTCGGGCTGAACGCCGTCGTCGCTGCCGACATTAATGGTGATCAGGTTATCACGCTGGCGTACACTGTTGGAGATAACCTGGGCAGGTATCATCTCCACATCCTTCAGCAGGTCAATATGATAACGCTGCGTCACAGAGGTATCACCCTTCAGCCCGGCCAGCTCATGCCGCAGCACATTCAGGTTGTGCTGCAACAACGTATTCTGGCGGACAAGGTAGGCATTCTCCTTGCCCAGATTCATATACTGCAGGCCCTTGGCTTCCCACTCCAACACCTTGCCGGCAACCGTATTGGCCTGGGTAAACCAGACGCTGCCCTGGTAATGGTTGAACTTGAAAAGCAGGAATCCACTGAGTACTTCCAATAGCAGGAAGACAACCCAGTGGACATTCTGTGATATTCTGTCGAGCAGTTCTCTCAAATTACATCAGGAAGGGGAATTCTCGAATATTCTTCAATGCGATGCCCGTACCCTTGGCTACACAGTGCAAGGGATCCTCGGCGACATGGAAGGGGATGTTGATCTTATCCGTCAGACGCTTGTCCAGACCACGCAGCAGGGCACCGCCGCCAGCCAGGTAGATACCGTTCTTCACGATATCAGCATACAGTTCAGGGGGTGTCTCCTCCAGCGCACTCAGGATAGCGGCCTCAATCTTGGCAATCGTCTTCTCCAGACAGTGCGCGATCTCCTGATAGCATACAGGAACCTCCATAGGCAGAGCCGTAATACGGTTAGGACCGTGAACCACATAGTCTTCGGGAGCATCATCTCCCAAATCAGCCAGGGCAGAACCCACGTGAATCTTGATACGCTCGGCCATACGCTCACTGACCTTCACATTATGCTGGCGGCCCATATACTCCTGGATATCGGCAGTCAGCACATCTCCGGCGATACGCAGGCTCTTGTCAGCCACAATACCGCCCAGGCTGATAACGGCAATCTCAGTGCTGCCGCCGCCTATATCCACGATCATGTTACCTTCGGGGGCCAGCACATCCAGTCCGATACCGATAGCAGCAGCCATAGGCTCATATACCAGATACACCTCGCGTCCACCGGCATGCTCGGCACTGTCCCTGACAGCACGCAGCTCAACCTCAGTACTGCCGCTGGGAACACCGATAACCATTCTCATACTGGGAGAGAACAGGCGGTTACCCGAGTGCACCATCTTGATCAGACCGCGCATCATCTGCTCGCAGGCATTGAAGTTGGCTATCACACCGTCACGCAGGGGGCGGATGGTCTGAATCTCGGGATTCGTCTTCTCATACATCATCTTGGCCCTGTCGCCCACGGCAATCATACGCTCGCTTCGACGGTCCAAGGCGACCACGCTGGGCTCATCCACCACAATCCTACCGTCACTGATGATGATGGTATTGGCGGTACCCAGGTCCATTGCCAGTTCTTTATTCAGCGAAAACCATTTCATATGTTTTTTGTTTAGTTGACGAGTTGGCAAGTTGGCGAGTTGATTCTTCACTCTTCACTATTCGCTCTTCACTTAAGTCTTATTTCTCAAACCAGGCGTGGATAGCAGTATCATAATGACTGCTTACGCCGAAGGCACGGGTGGCAAACCACTTACGGTCCTCAATCTCGCTCTGGGCGCCCTGCTTTCGCAACAATTCCAGAAGGGGCTTGTACTCTGCCTTGGAGGGAACGATAATCACATCGCGGAAGTTCTTGGCTGCCGCACGGATCAGGCTGATACCACCAATGTCAATCTTCTCAATGATGTCAGCTTCACTGGCACCGCTGGCCACTGTGTCCTCAAAGGGATACAGATCCACAATAACCAGATCAATAGACGGAATCTCATACTGCTGCATCTGCTGCCGGTCGCTCTCAAGCTCGCGGCGACCCAGAATACCGCCGAACACCTTGGGGTGAAGGGTCTTTACTCTGCCGCCCAAAATGCTGGGATAAGTGGTCACATCCTCCACTTTCCTGCAGGGAATGCCCAGACCCTCAATGAAGCTCTGAGTACCGCCTGTGCTCAACAGTTCTACACCTTGCGCATTCAGTGTGCGCAGAATTTCCTCTAATCCGTCCTTGTGAAAGACAGATACCAGAGCGCGCTGGATTTTTCTTGTTTCTGCCATATATTATGTATGTTTGTGCGTACGTGTATATTAATTGAGGTGCAAAAGTACACATTTTCTGTCAATGAGCCACATTTTTCAAGTTCATTTTTCAAATAAAACAGAAAAATGTGTAACTTTGTCATCCAGAATGAAAGAAACCATTAATATAACTATGAACCTACATATCCGTTCGCTTCTTCTTCTGCCCATGCTCATGACGGCGCTTTTGGCCGGTGCCCGGCAGATGAGGAATCCCGTATGGCAGAGAGACTGGCCCGACCCTACCATTTGGCAGGGAGATGACAGACGGTATTACTGTATAGCCACCAACCCGCGCCACAGCCTGGTCAGTGATGACATGTTCACTTGGAGCATTTCAGGCATATCCCCCATTGACCCTGAGTCATGGACAGCCATGTCAGCCGTATCACGTCACTTCTGGGCACCGGACGTAGCTACCGTGGACGGGAGAAGGCTGATGTACATAACCTTATATAATAGTGCCGAGGACAGCAGTATCGGTGTGCTTGAGGAGGCAGGACTCAGCCGGTTCCGCTACAAGGGTATAATCACCCGGGGAAGCGAAACCGGTATCGAGGATACTATCGATCCTGAAGTCGTAACCGATCCGCAGACAGGTAAGGTATGGATGTTCTTCGGCTCTGTAGGCGGAATCCACCGTGTTGAACTGGCCTCCGACGGACTCTCCCTCAAGGAAGGAGCCACCTATGAGCATGTGGCCGGACTGACCGTACACCAGTGCCCGGACCGCTCCAAGGTCTTCGAAGGTTCCTACCTGCACTGGCACAAGGGTTACTGGTATCTGTTCGTCAGTTCAGGATACTATGGCAACCACACCTATCAGCTGCAGGTAGGACGCAGCAAAGAACTAACAGGACGGTTCCTTGACCGCGAGGGCAATCCCATGACAGAAGGCTACGCCTCGCCAGTTATTCACAGCGATGAGGGCGATAACTACTTCGGCCCCGGACACTGCGGCGAGATCTTCACGGGAACGGACGGAAACGAATACATCTTCTACCACTGCCATGTACGCGAGAGCCGTAGGCCCAGCCACCGGCCCTTGTTCATGTCACGCATCCAGTGGGACCAGGATGAATGGCCATACGTGGAAGGAGGAAAACCGGAGTGAAGGGTAAAGATTACAGATTACAGATTATAGATTATAGATTATAGATTATAGTTAATTTAAAAGAGTGGAAAGAGTTTAATCTCCCCTCGGAAAGGGTCGGGGGGGGATGAGACTGATTAACAAAGGCTGATGGCAGTAGATGAGAAAACCATAATACGCGGCCTGATGGAAGGATCCGAGGATGCATACAGGTATGTATTCAGGACTTATTATGGACCTATGTGCATCCTGGCCGAGACAATCCTGCTGGATGAATTCCAGGCGCAGGCTGCCGTATCAGACGTTATCAGCCACCTGTATGAGGTACGCAGCGAAGTGGAGATACACTCCAATCTGCGCAGCTACCTGATGATGAGTACACGCAACCATTGCCTTAACCTGCTCAATTCCAAGACAGTGCGTACCGTACAGACATTCAGCACACTCAGTGACAGCGACACTAATGACATCTTCTCCGGAGTAGATAACGTCACCCCACAGGGAAAACTGCTGGACAATGAGCTGGAGGGACTCATGCATGACTGTATCGAGAATCTTCCCGAGCCCATCAAGAGCACCTTCATCAAGAGCCGCTTTCAGGATATGACCTATCGCCAGATAGGAGCCGAAGACGGTGTCTCGGCCAACACCATCAAAGTACGTATTCAGCAGGCCCTGAAGATAATCGAGAGAAGATTCTCTAAATATTTGACGATTTTAACATTTTTTATGGTATTTGTTTAACACAAGAAGGCGAAAATTTTGTCATTACTATGAGGACAAGCAAATATAGAAGAATGAAAGACCTTAAAGATATCAGTCTTTATATCATAGATTACCTGACCGGACAGATTCCTGATGAGGGAAAGGAACTGTTGGCCCAATGGGTGCAGGAGTCCGAAGAAAACCGTCAGCAATTCCTTCGCATGCGCGAGGCCTGGGCAGGCGCTTCCATCATAGACCATACCTATGACGGCGAAATGGCCTTTCTACGATTCAAGAAGCATGTCCTGAACAAATCAACCCTTACCAACAGCACATGGCTGGTACGCAACCGATCCGCCATCAATGGCACCATCAGATGGGCCGCAGCTATCCTGCTCCCCATACTGCTAACCTGCACAGTGTTCATGTACTATAGCATCACCAACCTGCGAGACGGCCAGTTAGCGGTCTCCACCGCATCAGGCGAGACCTCTACTGTCCAGCTTCCTGACGGCACCCAGGTACTGCTCAAGGAAGGTTCGCAGATTTCCTACTCCACCACCGACTTCGCCCGCGGAACCCGCGCCGTGGACTTCCAGGGAGCCGCCTATTTCTATGTCACCTCAGATGCCAGCCATCCGTTCACCATCACCACAGACAAGGAACAGGTGCGCGTATTGGGAACAGAGTTCTATCTGGCCAGCAAGAAAGGCAGCCAGAAGGACATACTGTCATTGGACAAGGGAAAAGTGGACTTCACCGACATAAAGACAGGTCAGACTGTGCACATGCAGTCAGGTGACGAACTGGTGTACAACAATATTACAGGCAACACTTACTGCCGCACCCGCAGCGAGGAGGAAGTCAAACTGGCTCAGGAAGGCTACCGTAACAACACGGTTCCACGCGCTGTATATGCCGAATTGGAACAAATCGCCAAGGACGATAACGGCAGCCACACCATACAGTTGAACGTCAGCCAGGGACTTCGTCCGGGTCTCTATCAGGTGGAAATCGACCCCGATTGCTCCATGGCAAGCTTCAAGCCCGCGGAGGCGACCGCCAAGTTCGCAGGCGGTGACGGCAGTGTGGAGCGCCCGTACCTCATCAGCAACGTACGCCAGATGTGCAACATGAAGTCGGTACTCACGCCCTACAAGATGACCCACTTCGCCCTGACCAGTGACATTGACCTGCAGGGAATCGAGTGGACACCCCTTAATGACAAAGCTGACGAATACTCACTTTGGATATCCCTGGACGGACGGGGACACATCATCCGTAACCTCACCACCTCACGCTCCTGCTACTTCGGCAGTTTCTTCGGTGTACTTTGCGGCACATGCCGCAACGTAGGCTTCGAGAACGTGAACATCTTCTGTAACGGATACGGAGCAGGAGCTATAGCCGGCTATCTGGGCCACTCAGCCTACTCACAGCCCTCAGTCATTGAGGACTGCTATGCCACAGGCAAGATATGGGGCCAGTGCTATGCAGGCGGCCTTGTAGGCAATATAGGCAACAAGTCCGTACTGAACAGATGCTACTCAGACGTGGATGTTATCAGTGTCAACAGCTATGCCGGCGGTATTGTAGGCAAGATACGTGCTCCGTTCCTCATGGACGCCTGCTACAGTTCAGGATGCGTAAGAGGCCAGTATGCAGGCGGAATCATAGCCGGAGGACAGGACAAGGGTACCCCTCATGCGCGTATCAGCAACGTAACAGCTATCAACCGCAGCGTGAACGGATCACGTCAGACCTATGCCGTCATGCCCATAATCGACGGCGACACCCTAAGTCATATCGGACATTCATCCCAACTCTACATGAACGGTAAACGTGCCGGACATGGATTGTCAGACAAAGAGCTGAAGGAACGTCTGAATGCCATTCGCCAAAGCTGGTATGGCTCAAAGGTAACACTTCCAACAGAATAATCAGGCATTCAGCAAAAATTTCCGCCCAAAAGTTTTGCAGATTCCCCAAAAAGCCATACCTTTGCAACCGCAAACGCAAAAACGGCGGGATAGCTCAGCTGGTTAGAGCGTCGGATTCATAATCCGGAGGTCGTGGGATCGTGACCCACTCCCGCTACAGAAAGAGGACTTACCATTGGTAAATCCTCTTTTTATTTAAGCCCTCAAGTAATTTCCTGAATTCAAAGAAGCGACAGTGTCAACAGACAAAAAAATAAGCGTGGGCCTTGTACATGTTACTCGTCCCACACTCCTGGCCTTCGAACTTGCCACCCTGTAAAGATAAGCAACGCAGAGCCCACGCTGATATGTAATAACCCCGGAACCTCTGTGCTGTGATAAACACAACACAGAGGAATAAGGGAATGATTATTATCACACCCGAGGACATCTACCATTACGAGGATTGCTGCAGGGATTCCAAATGTTCGAAGTCTGGAGTGAGCAATGAAACGCTAAGTAAACGCCTATTTTATGAAGTTGACCCTTACCCCACCCATGGCAATAATCGGCTATATACAGTATCCGTCGCTACGGAACAGAAAACAGCTCGATGTGGGGTGTCCCATAATTTCTGACTTGAAAAACAAATTTTCACCACAGAAAGTTCCCAAGACCTCAAGAGCCGACACAAAAGTATTAAATTTATGAATATAAGTGCAAATAAATCCGAGAAAAAATAAAATAAAACACATTTTTTGGACAAAAAGAAAATAAACAGCGAAGAATCGGACATTCCCGTGACTGCCTGTAGATCTTTATAAGAGGGTTTTCAGGTTATGAGGGTTCAGATTATCCGGATTTTCAGATTCCGGAGTTTCCGGATACTCCGGGCTTGCGGATTTTCCGGGCTTCCTCCCTTGCGTGAGGGCCTGGGTAAGCCTGACGAATGTCCCGGAGTTTTACCGGTAACCCAATTTCTGCCGGAATTGTTTGGGTGTTTTTCTATAATATTGTACCTTTGCAGTGCCTAAAATGGGCGCTAAATGAATTATTCTGCAAGAATTATACAATAAATAAGCGCAGAGCCACGTTATTAAATTTAGGATGAAAAGACTACTCTGGATAGGAATGCTGATAATAAGTCTGGGTGCAAAAGCTCAGTTTGATGCGGCATTTACCAATTCCTGGGACCTGAAATCCTACTTCAATCCTGCAGCGGCAGGAGTGGACGGACTGCTGAACGTCAAGGCTGTCTACAACATGCAGATGGTAGGTTTTGAGAATGCGCCCAAAACCATGCTGATAACAGCGGATATGCCACTGTTCTTCATAGGACCTAACCATGGTGTCGGCCTGGGACTGTACAATGACAAGGCAGGTGTCTTCAATACGCAGAAGATTATGCTGTCATACGCCTACCACATGAAACTGCTGGGAGGACTCATGAGCATCAGCGCAAGGCCGGCTCTGTTTGTAGAGAAAACAGACGGCTCCGGCCTGGAACTGAATCAGCCTGGAGATCCGGCATTCTCGACAAGCGATGCCAAGGGACAGGCCCTGGACCTGGATATAGGACTGAGATACACCTATAAGAAACTGTGGTACACCGGAGTGAGCGTTATGCACCTGATGGGGCAGACCATCTCACTGGGAGACGAGAAGAAGCAGGAAATAACCGTGGACCCCGTCTTCTACGTCACAGGAGGCTACAGGTACAAATTCCGATACCCCAGATATGCCCTGGCAATGGATGCCATATTAAGAAGCGACCTGACCAACTGGCGAGGCGACATCACCGCCCGTCTGGAGTACGACGGCGAGAAGCATAAACTGTACGGAGGTGTTATGTACAGCCCTATGAACAGTGTAGGCATAATGTTAGGATATAACTTCCACGGCGTGAATATAGGCTATGCCTACGAGGTATATACCGGCGGAATAAGTGTGATAAACGGTACGCACGAAATCATGATAGGTTACCAGACGGACCTGAATTTAGGAAAGAAAGGGAAAAACCTGCACAAGAGCGTACGACTGCTTTGAGAAAATGAAAAGCCTCTCCCCTAACCCCTCCCCCGTAAGGGAGGGGAAATTGAGACAATAAAAAAGTTATAATGATAAACAAATAAAGAAGTCCTCGGAACCTTGGCTCCCTCCCTCTCGGGGGAGGGCGGGGGAGAGGCTAATAATAAATAACGTATAAAATATGAAGACAAAGAGTCTGGTACTTTTCTTTATGGCAATTCTTTGCCTGACTTTGGCTGCATGTATGGGGGCAAACTCATCAGCTAACGCAGTCGGAGGTGAACTGACAGGAGTCAGAGGCGCTGCGATGTCCGAACCCACGCCATTCGGCATGGTGGCCGTTCATAAGGGGTCACTGAAGATCGGCCTTCAGGAGAATGACACCCTGTGGGGCGCTGACTTCCCACTGAGAGACATCAGCGTGGATGGTTTCTGGATGGACGAGCATGAGGTAAGCAATGCTAAATACCGTCAGTTTGTCAACTGGGTACGTGACAGCATTATCCGTGAGCGCCTGGCAGATCCTGCCTACGGCGGGGATGAGACTTACAAGATAGAAGAGGACAAGGAAGGAAATCCCATTACTCCCTATCTGAACTGGAGCAAACCCATTCCCTGGCGTAAGGCCAACGAAGATGAGGACCGTGCTATCCAAAGTGTATATGTGACACACCCCATTGACGGTACCAAGATGCTGGATGCCAAGCAGATGAACTACCGCTACGAGATTTATGACTACGTGGCAGCCGCACAGCGTAAGTATCGCCTGGATCCCGAAGAGCGTGACCTGAACACAGACCATGCTGTCAGCAACGAACAGGTGATGATCAGCAAAGACACCGCATGGATTGATGACGACGGCAAGATTATCCGCCAGACCATTACCCGTCCGCTGAGCGGACCATGGGATTTCCTGAACACGTACATCGTAAACATCTATCCCGATACCACATGTTGGGTGAACGATTTCCAGAATGCAGACAACGAACGTTACATGAAACTGTACTTCAGCAATCCGGCATACGATGACTATCCCGTAGTAGGTATATCATGGGATCAGGCCAATGCTTTCTGCGCATGGCGCACCGCCTTCCTGATGAAGGGACTGGGCGGTTATGCCAGACAGATTCAGCGTTACCGTCTGCCCAGCGAGGTGGAATGGGAATTCGCAGCCCGCGGCAAGGAAGGAAATCCCTTCCCCTGGACAAGCGCCGAGGTGAAGAGTGACAAGGGCTGCTACTATGCCAACTTCAAACCCGACCGTGGCAACTACACCAAGGACGGAAGCCTGATTACCAGCAAGTGCGGTATCTTCAGTGCCAACAGCAACGGAGTTTATGACATGGCAGGCAACGTGGCAGAATGGACAAGTACCGTCTATACCGAAGCCGGTGTGGAGGGTATGAGCGACATGAACCCCGAACTGAAATACAATGCTGCCAAGGAGGATCCCTACCGCCTGAAGAAGAAAAGTGTAAGAGGCGGTTCTTGGAAGGATCCCGAGAGTATGATCCGAAGCGCCTGGCGCTCATACGAATATCAGAACCAGCCACGCTGCTACATCGGTTTCCGCTGTGTGCGTACCATGGTGAACGACAGGGGTAATGCCGGTGCCCAGAAAGGCGGAAAGGCCAGCAGCAAGGGCGGTGGCGGCGGCAGAAGTTCCGGTGGTCCCACTGTCAGCACAAGAAAAGTGAGGAGATAAAAGTGAAAAGTGAAGAGTGAAGAGTGAAAAGTGAAGAGTGAAGAACGAAGAATGCTAAGCGCTAACCGCTAATTTAACTTTGAATTAAAATATAACATATGAATCCTATAATAAAATTGCAGAAATGGATGGACTCTCCCACGGGCCAGTTGTTTATGAACTATGCCTATAGCTGGGGTGCGTCAGTTGTTATTCTTGGAGCTTTGTTTAAGCTGACCCATATTGCAGGTGCCAACGCCATGCTATGGATTGGTATGATTGTAGAGGCAGTGGTATTCTTTATCTCCGGTTTCGAGAAGACTTACGATAAGGTACCCAAGGCCGAGAATACAGAAGCTGCCGGCGGACAGACAGTAGTGCTGGCCGGTGGTACCCAGTTGCCCGAGGGGGCTGAGATTCCGGAAGGTCCGATTGTCATTGGTGGCGGCGCACCAGTAGTGGCAGGTGCTGCGGCAACGGCCAACATTGACCCCGAGGCCCTGGCAACAGGCGCAGGACTAAGTGCAGCAGCAGCAAACCTGGCAGCTGCCGGACAGGCTGCCGCTCAGGCACAGCTGGCACTGGAACAGATACAGAACGGCGGTGCTGCTATCGACCCCAACCAGATAAAGGCAACGGATCCCGCAGCCATAGAAGAGGCCGTGAAGAACTATGCCGAGGAACTGACCGAACTGACCGAGGTGCTGGGCCGCGTGAAAGCTCAAGCTGCCCGCATGAGTACCGACAGCGAGGAAATGGAGAACCTGAACCGTACCCTTACGGGCATAGCCACCGTGTACGAACTGCAGCTGCGTAATATCAGCAAGCAGGTAAGCACCATTGAACAGATTGATGAGCAGACACGAAAGATGGCACAGCAGATTCAGGAACTGAACGAGGTTTACAGCCGCATGATAAAGGCTCTGACCGTTAACATGGGGCCCGTGACTGGAGTGAAAAGTGAAGAATGAAGAATGAAGAGTGAAGAATTTGCTACCGCAATGCCCGCTAACCGCTAACCGCTAACCACTAACCGCTAATTTTGAATTAAATAAAGATGCCTATACAGAAGAAGAGGATGTCTCCTCGCCAGAAAATGATAAACCTGATGTACCTGGTACTGATGGCCATGCTGGCCCTGAACGTATCAAGCGATGTACTGAACGGTTTCTCACTGGTATCAGACAGTCTGAACAAATCCACCCGTAACGCCAGTCATGTAAACAATGACATCTACCAGACCTTTGACGAGCAGATGAAAAGCAATCCCGCAAAGGTAAAGCAGTGGTATGACAAGGCCCAGTATGTGCGCACCATCAGCGACTCCATCTTTAATCTGGCAGAAGAGCTGAAGGTGGCTATCGTAAGGGAGAGCGACGGCGAGGACGGTGATGTAAACGATATCAGGAACCGTGAGGACCTGGAAGCCAGCACCCAGATTATGCTGGCCCCCGGAACCGGGCGCGGCAAGCAACTCTTCAAGGCTATCAACAGCTATCGCGAGAGAATTGTGAAGATGGTAACCGACAAGGAGAAGAAGGAAATCATATCAAGCAACCTGAGCACGGAAGTTCCTGCCAAAGGAAGACTGATGGGCAAGAACTGGCAGGAGTACATGTTTGAGAGCGTGCCGACGGCTGCTGCCGTGACCCTGCTGACCAAGTTGCAGAACGATATCCGCTATGCCGAAGGCGAGGTACTGCATAACCTCATCAACAATGTGGATGTGAAGGATATACGTGTGAATCAGCTGAATGCCTACGTCATACCCAACTCGCAGACAGTGGTTCAGGGCGGTCGATTCAGTGCGCAGATTATCATGGCAGCCGTGGATACCACCCGCCGTCCCACCATCTATATCGGCGGCCAGCCCATCAGGAGCGACAAGGGAATTTATGAGACCGTCTGCAACAGGACCGGTGACTTCACGCTGAACGGATTCATTGAGATGCTGAACGGTGACGGTGAGACCATCAGACGGGACTTCTCGCAGAAATATACCGTGGTAGCACCCAGCGCCACTGTAAGTGCCGACATCATGAACGTGCTGTATGCCGGATATGACAACCCCATGAGCGTATCCGTACCCGGTATCCCCAACAACCGCCTGCATGTGACAATGACAGGAGGCACGCTGACCGAGAAGGGCGACGGGCACTACATTGCCAGGCCAACAGCTCCGGGCGGGGAAGCCGTGTTCACCATATCAGCCCAGAACGAGGGGCGTACGCAGGAAATGGGTAAATTCACGTTCCGTATCAGGAAACTGCCCGACCCGACCGCCTTTATCGCCTATTCCGACGGACAGGGTGGCAAGAACCACTTCAAGGGCGGAAGCATCAGCAAGCAGATACTGATGGGTACAGAAGGTATCGGTGCCGCCATTGATGACGGATTGCTGAACATTACCTTCCGTGTACAGAACTTTAACATGATCTTCTACGATGCGATGGGTAATGCCGTGCCCTATAAGAGCAACGGAGCCAACTTTACCGACCAGCAGAGAAACCAGATAAGAGGGCTGGCCCGTAACAAGCGATTCTACATCACCGAGATACATGCAGTGGGACCGGACGGCATAGAGAGAACACTGGACGGCGCGATGGAAGTGATCATTAAATAAAAAACAGACCCACCCAGCCTCACCCCGGCCCTCTCCCAAGGAGAGGGGGAATAAATTTGAAAATGATTTAACAATAAAAGATATGAAACGTACACTCGTCATTATAGCAGCAACCTTGCTGACAGGAAGTATGGCATTTGCACAACCTGCCAAACGTCGCGCCACCACTGCGGGTGGCACAACCGCAGCAACCACAACGGCCGCAACCAGGCAGAACAGTGACCGCGCCTCGCTACAATTCCCATCATCGGCTGCCATGCCCGAGGATGTGGTATGGAAACGTGATATCTACCGCCAGTTGGACCTGATGAAGGACAAGAATGCGCCTCTGTACTACCCAGTTGAGCCTATAGGCAAGCAGGTGAACCTGTTTACCTATCTTTTCCGCCTGATACAGACAGGACGTGTTACAGCATATACCTACAAACTGGACGGCAACGAGTCATTTGAGGAGAAGGACAAGCTGGCCGTAAAGGACATGCTGGAACGCTATGGTATCTATTATGAGGAGAATGACGGAAAAATCGTAGTGGCCGATGCCGATGTGCCCAGTGCCGAGGCTACCCGATACTACATCAAGGAGAGTGTGTATCTGGACCAGCGTACAGGTACCTTCAGCACCAAGGTGACTGCCCTCTGCCCCGTTCTGATGCGCGGAGCTGACGAGTTCAGCACGGATGCCACGCCCTACCCGCTGTTCTGGCTGAAATATGATGACGTGGCCCCATGGCTGGCCAAACTGCCCATGATGGGAAGTAACCTGAACAATGTATCCAACATGACCGCCGCGGACTACTTTACACTGAACCGTTACGAAGGCAAGATTTACAAGACCAATAACCTGCAGGGCAAGCTGCTGGCCAACTACTGCCAGACTGACAGCGCCCTGAAAAAGGAACAGCAGAGAATTGAGAAGCAGATCGCGGACTTCGAGGAAGGTGTGTGGGGCCACGATATTATTGACAGCACCAAGCTGGACAGCATTGCCCTGGCAGAAGCCACCACAACGACAGCAAAGAAAGCAGGAAGCGTATGGGGCAGACGCACTAAGACCCCAACGGGAAATACCGCTCCTAAGAGTACCGCACCTGCCCCCAAGGCAAAGAGTACAGCCACATCATCAGCACCAAGGGTAAGCGCTCGCCGACAGAGAAGATAAGGAGGCCGGATGGCACAGTTTGCCGATGTCATACTGCCACTGCCCTTAGAAGGAATCTTCACCTACAGACTTCCCGCTGCTTTTGCCGGCCTAGTCCAGGTAGGATGCCGGATTATTGTTCCATTTGGAACAACCAAGTTCTATAGTGCCATAGTAGTGAGACTGCATGACACACCACCCTCTTACAATACCAAGGAAGCTACGGAGCTGCTGGACAGCAGCCCCGTTGTCACGTCTGCCCAACTCAAGCTGTGGGCATGGATAGCCGATTACTATCTGTGTACCATAGGCGATGTCTATAAGGCTGCGCTCCCAAGCGGAATGAAGTTGGAGAGCGAATCCTGCGTGATGTACAACGAAGAGTTCATTGCCGACGACTCGCTGAATCCGGCTGAAGAGAAAATCATCCGGGAATTGGAGGAAGAAACTACACAGACCCTTTCCGCCTTACAGAAAAGAACGGGCATCAGGAATATCCTACCGGTCATAAAGCGCCTGCTGGAAAGGGACGCCATACACATCAGAGAGGAGGTAAAGCGGACATATAAGCCACGCTTTGCCACCTACATTAAGATTACGGAACCATACTTCAGCGAAGAAAAGCTGAATGAGACACTGAGCGGACTGAAGCGGTCCGCCAAACAGACTGAGGTGCTGACGTGCTATGCATCCTTGTCAGGTCTGTCAGCAGCACTTGCCCTGCAGAACAGGCAACTGCTCAGAGAAATCACCCGTCAGGAACTGACAGAATATGCCTCATGTACACCCGGTGTACTGAAGGCACTCTGCCAAAAGGGTATTCTGGAACTATATCAGAAACCCGTCGGACGCATCTCCGTACAGAACATGCCGGCCGAGCTGATTATGCATCCGCTGAGTGAAGACCAGTTACGTGCCGCAAATCAGATTAAGGAAACATGGAGACATCAGGATGTATGTCTGCTGCACGGTGTGACCAGCAGCGGCAAGACTGAGGTTTACATCCATCTGATAAAGGAGGTTATAGAGGAAGGAAAGCAGGTACTGTTCATGCTGCCCGAGATTGTACTTACAGCACAATTGACCGACAGGCTGAAGAAAGTCTTCGGCGACCGGTTAGGTGTATATCACTCCAGATATCCGGACGGGGAACGCGTGGAGGTATATCAGAAAATGTTGTCGGATACACCCTATGATATCATAGTAGGTGTAAGAAGCAGTGTATTCCTGCCTTTCAGGAATCTGGGACTGATTATCATTGACGAGGAACACGAGACCAGCTTCAAACAACAGGATCCGGCCCCGCGCTACCAGGCACGCAATGTGGCACTAGTGATGGCCAGGGCAGCCGGCGCCAAGACACTGTTAGGCTCAGCCACACCCAGCCTGGAATCCTATTTCAATGCTGAGACCGGTAAATACGGACTGGTGCAGCTGAACAAAAGGTACGGAAACGTGTTACTGCCACAGATCGAGGTAGTGGATATGCGTGAGACGGCCAGGAAGAAAATGATGAACGGCCCGTTCACCCCCCAACTGACAGAACGCATACGGGAGGCCCTGCAACACGGCAAACAGGTAATACTGTTCCAAAACAGGCGAGGCTACGCCCCTATGATGGAATGCAGGACCTGCGGTTGGGTACCCCGCTGTCAGAAATGTGATGTCAGCCTGACCCTGCACAGAAACATGCGCCAACTGACCTGCCATTACTGCGGGGCCTCCTATCCCATTCCGCCGAAATGCCCTAATTGCGGAGAGCAGAATCTTACGGGCAAGGGATACGGCACAGAGCGTATAGAGGATTGCTTGCAGAAGGTCTTCCCCACGGCCAGGATTGCCCGGATGGATCTGGACACCACAAGAAGCCGGCAACGCTATGAACAGATTATAGATGACTTCCAGCACTTCAGGACGGATATCCTGGTGGGAACGCAGATGGTCACCAAGGGACTTGATTTTGAGAAGGTAAGCGTAGTGGGCATCCTGAATGCCGGGACCATGCTTTCACAGCCAGATTTCCGGAGCTATGAGCACGCCTTCCAGATGATGGAGCAGGTGGCCGGACGGGCAGGCAGAAAGAATGAGCAGGGCTATGTAGTATTACAGACGCAGGATACCGAGGCCTCGGCCATCAGGCAGGTGGTGAATCATGACTATACGGCTATGTACAGGGAACAACTGGAGGAAAGAAGCCTCTTCAACTACCCTCCCTACTGCCGCCTGATATACGTTTACATGAAGCACCGTGACGAACGGGTACTGGACAGTCTGTCAAGGGACTATGCCAACCTGCTGCTGAAAATCTTCGGACAGCGAATCCTGGGCCCTGACACGCCCCCTATAGCGAAAGTGCAGATGATGTTCATCCGCAAAATTATCATCAAGATAGAACTCACCGCATCAATGGCAGAGGCCCGTAAACGCCTGCGGGAAATCCAGAAATACATCACCACCCTGCCTCAATACAAATCTGCCCTAATCTACTATGATGTGGATTAGGGCAGCCCGCTAACTTCCCCCGCCATCGGGAGAAACGGGAAGAGGGAATTATTACTCCTTCATTACACGAAGCACTTTACTGGCGTACTCACCCTGAAGATTGATTTCTATACCCTGCTGCATCAGGAAACGGCCGGTGAAGGCGGCACCCTCCCAATGATCGGTATTTCCCTGGCGGCAGATTTCTGTCAGTCTGTAAGAAGCTTCGGGATCCAGTCCTGCGAAGTAGAAACGGGGACGGTAGAAATCCACAAAGTGCTCAAACTTATAAACGAAGAAGACCGCCTCGGACTTATCCTCCCTGACATACATCTCGCTGCAATAGCCATCACCATCGTAGGGGGAGATCAGACGGTACTGATCGCCTTGCTGCACAACGGGACGGATAATCTCTTTGTAGGTCTTGAAGCATGACTGTGCGAATTTCATCTCGTCGGCCGTGAGGTCCGAAGGTTTCATCTCCATGCCCAGACGTCCGGTCATGGCCACATCAAAGCGGAACTTGAGGGGAAGACGCCTTCCGGTCTGGTGATTGGGACTGGCGCTGACATGCTGGGCCATGGCACAAGCCGGGAAAAACATACTGGTGCCCCACTGGATGAAAAGACGCTGCTTGGCATCGGTATTGTCGCTTACCCAGAACTCATCAAAGTAAGGCATCAGACCGTAGTTGACACGACCGCCTCCGCTGGCGCAGCACTGAATGACAAGGTCAGGATACTTGGCACGGATGCGTTGTAGGGTCTTAATCAGTCCAAGGTGAAAATCCACATACAGGTGACTCTGGTTATCGGCACTGAGGTAATGAGAACCGAAGTTCCTGGTCTCCATGTTACAGTCCCACTTGATATAATAGGTATTGGGAGTCTCTGTCATGATATCATCCACAACCTTGAAGACAAAATCCTGAACAGCAGGATTGCTCATATCCAATACCAGCTGGGTACCGCCACGACCGGTACT
>CACYMI010000004.1 GCA_902775385.1 uncultured Bacteroidales bacterium | reverse complement strand
CATAGATACCCAACTGCACATTGGCATCAGCCTCATCGGGATAAACAAGCGGAAAGATAATCTTGTCGGCCACCTGATTCAGGATGCCTGCGATGCCCAATATCAGGATGGGCCATGAATAGCTGAGCATCTGACGGAGCAGCCTACCGTCAAACCGCCACCTGATACGGAACAGGTCGGGGATGAAGAACAGGGTGATAAGACCCGTGCAGAGCAGGTTGATGAGGAAGACGTAGAACACGGACGTCTTGCCCAGCAGGACAAAGTAAATAACGTTCATGGCTATGTTCAGCAGGATGAACAGCATCTTGAGTGAGGCAAAGCGGAGCGCCCTCTTCTGATACCTGAGATAGCTGAAGGGCAGAGCCTGAATGGCATCCAGCGCTACCACAACGGCCATCATCAGCAGATAGTCGGGATGTGCGGCATACCCCAGGGCTATGCTGACAGGACCGATGAAGCCGAATATCAGCAGCAGGAAGACGGCGGTAAGCGAGCCTACGGTTGCAAAGGCCGTAGAGAAAACGGTATCAGAACGGAACCTGTCGTCATTGGCGAAACGGAACAGGGTGGTTTCCATACCGAAGGTCAGCAGCACCAGGATAAGGGCCGTATAGGCGTATATGTTGGTACTGATGCCGTAGTCGCCCGAGTCCTTGGGCATATAATGGGTATAAAGGGGTACGAGCAGATAGTTCAGGAATCTGCCTACAATACTGCTCAGGCCGTAAATAGCCGTATCCTTTGCAAGTGACTTGAGATTTGCCATGTGGTTTAATTCATTTATCCGAAGAACATATATGCTATGGCGATGGCCGCTATGATACCGGCCAGGTCGGCCAGAAGACCGCAGGTTACGGCATGGCGTGTCTTGGCCACACCTACACTGCCGAAATAGACGGCCAGGATATAGAAGGTGGTATCCGTGGAGCCCTGGAAGATACAACTGAGCCTTCCCACAAACGAATCGGCTCCGTAGGTAGTCATGGCATCAATCATCATGCCGCGGGCTCCGCTGCCGGAGAGGGGTTTCATGAGCGCGGTGGGCAAGGCTCCCACAAAGTCGGTATTGCCGCCGCAAGCCTCCACACCGTATTTGATGCCGTCAATGAGCATGTCCATGGCTCCGGAGGCACGGAAGACGCCTATGCCTACCAGCACAGCTACCAGATAGGGGATGATGCGGACTGCCGTGGTGAAGCCGTCCTTGGCCCCCTCCACAAAGGCATCGTACACATTGATTCTCTTGCGCATACCGGCCAGGATAAAGGCTATGATGATGAGCATCAGCATGATATTGGCAGCGCTGACGCTTACAGTGTTCATCATAATGGAATCCATCCGGCCGAATCCCCAGATGATGCCGGCTACCGCTACGGCGGCTCCGCCCAGTGTCAGCAGCATGGTGCGGTTCAGCAGATTGATTTTCTGGAACAGGCTGGTGATGATGATGCCTGCCAGGGTAGAGAAGAAGGTGGCCAGCAGGATGGGGATGAAGATATCCGTGGGCTGTGCCGCCTCCATCTGAGCCCTATATACCATAATAGATATAGGTATGAGTGTCAGTCCGCTGGTATTCAGCACCAGGAACATAATCATGGGATTGGTGGCGGTATCCTTCTTGGGGTTCAGTTCCTGCAGCTGCTCCATGGCTTTCAGGCCCAATGGCGTGGCGGCATTGTCCAGCCCCAGCATATTGGCGGCTATGTTCATGAAGATGCTGCCCGTTACGGGATGACCCTTGGGAATATCCGGGAACAGCTTGACGAAGACGGGGCTCAGCAACCGGGCCAAGGCGTTTACCACTCCGCCCTTCTCGCCTATCTTCATGATGCCGAGCCATAATGACAGTACGCCTGTCAGACCCAGCGAAATCTCGAACGCTGTCTTGGAAGACGAGAATGTGGCGTCCATCATAGCGGGGAAGACTTCAAAGTCGCCCCAGAACAACAGTTTCACCACCGCTATCACAAAAGCAATGAGAAAGAAACCTACCCAAATGTAATTCAGTACCATATTTTTTAAGTGAAGAGTGAAGAGTGAAGAGTGAAGAGTGAAGAATTTTTATGTGAAGAGTGAGATTTACTATTCACTAATCAAAGAGGTCGCCCTGCAGAGGATTACCATACCGGCTGCCCATGCTTCTTCCCAGATGCGAATATGCCAGCTCTGTTACCTCACGTCCGCGGGGAGTACGCTTGAGGAAACCCTCCTTGATCAGGAAAGGCTCATAGACTTCCTCGACGGTTCCTCCGTCCTCGCCGATGGCCGTGGCGATGGTATTGATACCCACAGGACCGCCCTTGAATTTGTCAATGATGGTCAGCAGAATCTTATTGTCAATTTCATCCAGGCCGTAACGGTCGATATTCAGCGCCTCCAGGGCGATGCGGGCTATCCTCAGGTCAATCTCGCCATTACCCTTTACCTGGGCGAAGTCACGCACACGGCGCAACAAGGCGTTAGCAATACGTGGTGTTCCGCGACTGCGGCTGGCAATCTCGCCGGCTGCCTTGGCAATCAGCATCGTAATACTCCAGGTGCATATTGATGCCGAAACGGGCACGCAGGGGGGCTGTCAGCAATCCGCTGCGGGTGGTGGCGCCTACCAGGGTGAACGGGGCCAGGTCTATCTGTATGCTGCGGGCGCTGGGACCCTTGTCTATCATAATATCTATGCGGTAGTCCTCCATGGCACTGTACAGGTACTCCTCCACCACGGGGCTGAGCCGGTGTATCTCGTCAATGAAGAGCACATCGTTGGGCTCCAGGCTGGTTTGTCCAGGACGGGGCCGCTGGTCAGCTTAAAGCCTACGCCCAGTTCATTGGCTATGATATTGCTGAGTGTGGTCTTGCCCAGGCCTGGAGGACCGTGCAGCAGGGTATGGTCCAGAGGTTCTCCGCGGTACTTGGCGGCCTCTACGAAGATGCGCAGGTTCTCTACCACCTTCTGCTGACCGCTGAAGTCCTCGAAGCGGAGCGGACGGAGGGCATTCTCAAAGTCCTTCTCCTTGGTTCGTCCTTCTTGTCTGATATCGAAATCTTCCACCTTATTCTAATTCAGAATTCATAATTCATAATAGCTAAAGCCTCGTCCTCGGCTTTCTGCATCCGGGCCCTTTCCCGGGGTGTCTTGTCCTTGAAGCCGCACAGATGCAGGACGCCGTGTATGATGACACGATGCAACTCCTCGGGATAGGGGCGGGAGTACTTCTGGCTGTTGGTGCGGACGGTATCCACCCCGATGTAGATATCACCTGATATGGAGGAGCCCTGACTGTAGTCAAAGCCGATGTGGTCCGTATAGTAGTCGTGGCCTATATACTCGCGGTTCACACGCAGTATCTCCTCGTCATCCACGAAGATGAAGCTGATGTCCCCCACACGGCGCTGATGGAGGGCCGCCACCCTGTGCACCCAGTCAGAAACCTGTTGCTGACGGATGGGGGGCATCTGCGTATTCACCACATTATATAATATCATAGGCGCTTACAGGGGGAAAGGGGGATTTTTCACTTCTGCAGCAGTTCCACGGCCTTCTTCACCACATCATCATCCTCGTAGATGATGCTGAAGTACTCGCTCATGTCCCACAGGTCGCGGGCTACCATTCCCTTGAGAATCAGCCGGGCATTCTCAACGGCCTTGGCCTTATCCTCGTCATCCTTGGGAAGAATCTTCTGCTTCTCGCCTTCGGCAAAGATACCGTCTATCACCTCCTGCGGAACCTGATAAGTAGCCTTGAACTCCTCGAAGGAGGGGTATTGCCGGGCCAGCTTCTTGCGGTTCTTGTCCATGTACTTCAGGTTGGCGTTCACTATCAGGTTCTTGGCCGAGAGCTCTCTGTAATACTTGCTGTACTTGGTGGTGTCCAGGGGAACGAAATAGTCGGGCATGATGCCGCCGCCGCCATAAACGGTACGCTTCTCGCGCAGCGTCTGATAGCGTAGCGAGTCGGGGAAGTGGATGCTGTCGGCATTGGTCAGCTCGCCGTTGTTGTACCGGTTGATTACGTCCTTGGCATAGCTCAGGCGGTCGCCCTTCTCATAGGGTTTCTGGATACAGCGGCCGCTGGGGGTATAATACCTGGCCATCGTAAGGCGTATCATGCTGCCATCCGGCAAATCGATGGGGCGCTGCACCAGTCCTTTTCCGAAGGTGCGCCTTCCTACCACGATACCACGGTCCTGGTCCTGGATGGCTCCTGAGAGGATTTCCGCTGCCGAGGCGCTGTACTCATCAACCAGACAGACAACCTTGCCCTCTGTAAAGATGCCGTTACCCGTACTGCGGAACTCCTGGCTGGGAACACTCCTGCCGCGGGTATAGACGATCATATCCCCCTTGGGAAGGAACTCGCTGGCGATATCGGCGGCTGCCTGCAGGAAACCGCCTCCGTTCTGCTGGAGGTCGATAATCAGGTCCTTCATACCCTGTTCCTTCAGTTTACGGATGGCATCCACCACCTCCTGATGGGTGGTCTGCGCAAAGTTGTTGAAACGGATCAGGCCTATCCGGGGCGTAACCATATAGGCGGCGTCCACTGAGTTTACAGGTATCTTGTCGCGCTTTACGTCAAAGTACATGGTCTCCTTCACGCCCTGTCTTACCACGCCCAGATGGGCTACGGTACCCTTGGGGCCGCGCAGGCGGCGCATGATCTCCTCACGGCTCATCTTCACGCCGGCAATGGCGGTATCGGCCACACTGACTATACGGTCACCGGCCATGATGCCCACCTTGGGGCTCGGTGAACTTCTTGGTCTCAGAGGCATTGGTATAGGCCGAATGGGGGTCCAGCTTGGAGAGGATGCCGTTGATGGCGTCTTCCACCATCTTCTTGGAATCCACGCTGTCCACATAACCGTTGTTGATCATTACGCTGGCCATCACCAGCTTCTGGATATTCTGCTGCAGGTCGTTGGCCTGCTTTTCCGTAGGACGGCTATTACTGAAAAACTGGGCTGATGTTGCAAGTGTGACACATAATGCCAGCATGCCCAAAATCATTCTTTTCATCTTCTTATCTTCCTTATTTTCTTATTTCTTATATGTGTAATCCAGCCCCTCGGGCAGGAAAGGACGGATGTCCTTGCCGAAGTGGACCAGCTCACGTACTACACTGCTGCTTACCGAGCTCAACTGGGGGTCGGCAAACAGCAGGATGGTGTCTATGCCTGTAAGCTGTCTGTTCACATCGGCCATCTGCATCTCATACTCATAGTCCTTTACCGAGCGGATGCCGCGCAGGATTGCCGCTGCGCCGCACTGGCGGGCGAAATCAACAGTCAGACCCGAGTAACTGTCAACCGTCACCCTGGGTTCATGGGCATACAGATTCCTAAGGGCTTCCACACGTTCCTCTACGGGAATCCAACCCGGCTTCTGCTCATTGAAACCGATGCCGATAATCACATGGCCAAAGAGCTGCAAGGCACGCTCCACCAGATTAGCATGCCCCTTGGTAAAGGGGTCGAAGGACCCGGGGAAAAGAACCCGTTCAGGCTGTGTACTCATGCGCCTCCTCCTCTTCTGCCAGGTCCTCTTCTATCACCAGATTGTCGATGATGAAGTTCTGGCGGTCCATCGTATTCTTACCCATGTAGTATTCCAGCATCTCGGCTACCTGGTCGCTCTTGTTCAGTGTTACCTGCTCCAGGCGGATATCCTGACCGATAAAGTTCCGGAACTCGTCGGGACTGATTTCACCCAGACCCTTAAAACGGGTAATCTCGGGATCAGGCCCCAGGTCATCGATGGCCTGCAGGCGCTCCTCCTCGGTGTAACAGTACTGGGTAACGAAATCCTGCGTGATGCTCAGATGGCGGGGACGCTTCTTGTTGTTCTCCTCTGAGGCCGTATCGCTCTCACGGGCTGCCAGCTCAGCCTCTATCTCCCTCAGCTTCTGCTTGCCTATCTTGGTTTTCTTTCCGCGGACACGGAACAGAGGTGTCTGCAGGATATACACATGCCCCTTCTTAATCAGGTCGGGGAAGAACTGCAGGAAGAAGGTTATCATCAGCAGGCGTATATGCATACCGTCCACATCGGCATCGGTAGCCACAATCACCTTGTTGTAACGCAGCCCGTCCAGTCCGTCCTCTATGTTAAGCGCGGCCTGCAAGAGGTTGAACTCCTCATTCTCATATACCACCTTCTTGGTCATGCCGAAGCAGTTGAGGGGCTTACCGCGCAACGAGAAGACGGCCTGCGTATTCACATCCCTGCTCTTGGTGATACTGCCGCTGGCAGAGTCGCCCTCGGTGATGAAGATGCAGGAGTCCTCCTGCTGTGTTCCCTTGGCATCGGAAAGATGGATGCGGCAGTCACGCAGCTTACGGTTGTGCAGGTTGGCCTTCTTGCTCATCTCCCTGGCTTTCTTGGCCACACCGGCCATTGCCTTGCGCTCCCGCTCACTCTCTACAATCTTCTGCAGGATGATTTCGGCCACGTCGGTATTCTTATGCAGGTAGTTGTCCACCTGCTCCTTCACAAAGTCGCCGATGAACTTGTCGATACTGACACCACCCTCGGGGGCTGTAGTCAGAGAGCCCAGTTTCACCTTGGTCTGACTCTCGAAGACAGGCTCCTGTATATTGATGCTGATGGCGGCCACCATTCCGTTTCGGATATCGCCGTATTCATAGTTCTTGCCGCTGTAGTCCTTGATAACCTCGGCAATGTATTTCTTGAAGGCGGCCTGATGGGTACCGCCCAGCGTGGTATGCTGTCCGTTTACGAACGAGTAGTACTCCTCGCCGTTCTGCTTGCAGTGCGTGAAGGCAATCTCAATATCCTCGCCCTTCAGATGGATGATGGGATACAGGGCATCATAGTCCATACGGTCCTTCAGCAAGTCGGAAAGTCCCTCGCGTGAGAGAATCCGCCTGCCGTTGAACATAATGGTCAGACCGGTATTGAGGTAGGTGTAGTTCCTGAGCATGATCTCGATATGCTCGCCACGGAACTGGTAGTGCTTGAACAGGGTGGAGTCGGGCTCAAAGAACACATATGTTCCGTCCTCATCCCCGGACTTCTCGGTCACGTCGCTGACCAGCTTACCTTTCTCGAAGACTGTCCGGCGTACCTGACCGTCACGATAGGAGTGTGCCTCGAAGTGGCTGCTCAAGGCATTGACTGCCTTCAGACCCACACCGTTCAGACCCACACTCTTCTTAAATGCCTTGCTGTCATACTTGCCTCCGGTATTCAGCATCGATACGGCCTCTACCAGTTTACCCAAGGGGATACCGCGGCCGTAATCGCGGATACTGCAACGCAGGTTCTCCTCTACCGTTACCTCGATGCGCTTGCCGGCATTCATCTTGAACTCATCAATACTGTTGTCTATGACCTCCTTCAGCAGCACGTAGATACCGTCCTCGGCCTGGGAACCGTCACCCAGACGGCCGATATACATACCGGGACGCAGTCTTACATGCTCCATATCCGAAAGGTGACGGATATTCTCCTCATCGTAATTCACCTTTTCCTGTTCGCTATCTTGTATTTGTATGATGTCTTCCATGCTCAACTTTAACTTTATTTCCCGATCGCTTTCCCAAACGCAGCCCTGCGCTTGTGGATTTTACATTCCAGATTCTTCCACTGCGTCTGGCTGGCAATATTGTCCTCCAGCTGCGGGTGTGACTCTGCCCATTCATAGCCGTCCTTTGTCGCCTCGGGGATTACATTGGCAAAGATAAGGGCATTGGCACCCTTGTCATGATACTCCGGCAGGACACCCACCAGCAGCATGTCCAGAATCCTGGGATGCCTGTTGAACCACAGCGCCTTGGCAATATGATACCAGCCGAAGGGGAACAGCCTGGACTTTGCCTTCTGAACGGCACGGCTCAGACTGGTTATGCACACGCCCATTCCTATCACCTCGCCCTCTGCATTCTCCACCACCGAGAGGTAACGTTTGTCCAGCACCATCAGGAAACGGTCGGCATATGCCTTCATCTGCTGTTCATCCAACTCGCTGTACTCATATAGTTTGGCATAGGCGCGGTTCACCACGCCAAGTATCTTCTCGATGTATCCGCCCTTCAGGATTTCCTTTTTGCTTTTGAACTTACGGATTCTGAATCCGTAGCGCTGCTGCACCATTTCGGCAATCTTGAAGTACTTCTGCATATTGGCCTCATGCCCATCCCTGGGAACCATCACCTTGCGCTCTACCCAACCCTGTTCCTTCCTGAAGCCCAACTGTTGCAAATGCTCAGGGTAATAAGGGTAGTTATAGATTGAGAATACGGTACCCAGCTGGTCAAATCCGTCGGTAAGCATTCCCTCCGGGTCCAGATCCGTGAAGCCGAGAGGTCCTATGATATGATCCATGCCGCGTTCTCTGCCCCAGTCCTCCACAGTCTGCAATAGCAGGCGCGTAACCTCAATATCGTCAATGAAGTCTATCCAGCCGAAGCGCACATGGCGGGTATGCCAGGTCTCATTGGCCCGGTGATTGATGATGGCGGCCACACGTCCCACAATCTTTCCGTCCCTGCGAGCCACAAACATTTCGGCATCACAGAAGCGGAACGCGGGATTCTTCCTGGCATCGAAGGTATCCAGGGTATCCTCCAGCAGATCAGGTACTGCATACGGACTGTCCTTATACAACTCATACCCGAATCTGGCAAACTTTCGCCTTTCCCCACGGGTTTTAACGCTACTTATGACGATATCTGACATCTATGAACGTTGTTTTGTTTTTATTTAGGGGACAAAGTTAGCGAAAAATACCGATAATAAAGCGCACGAATATCATTTTATACTCATAATGATAGTTAAAAGAATAAAAAATGCCTTTGTATTTGTCAAATTTTCAAAATTAAATTAACTTTGCAATGCAGAAAATGCAGAAAATAAGGACTTATGCCGAAAAATAAAACCTAAAATTAAATCCATATGTTAAAATTCAAGACTCTTTCAGCAGCCATTCTGACGCTCGGCCTTTGTGCTCCCGTTATGGCAGAAAACACTTCCGACGACGGTCTGGATTTCAAGCCTGCGCCTTACATGTTCATAGGACTGCAGGGCGGTGCGCAGACCACGTTCAGCAAGAACTATGACAACCTTAAGCTTATCACCCCCACAGCCAGTGTCAGCTTCGGTGCCTTCTTCACCCCGGTAGTAGGTGCACGCCTGCATGTGAACGGTGCATGGAACAAGGGAGGTTATGACCAGAACGGCCTTGACTTCAAGTATGACTACAAGTACATTACCACAGACCTGGACCTGATGGTCAACCTCATTACCCTCATTGGCAAGAAGAACTACTCTCCGCTTAACGTTTACCTGATTGGCGGTATCGGCCTGAATACCGCATGGGGGAACGGTGACGCCTATGCCCACAAGGATGTTCTGCCCCTGGCATACAACGGAACACGTTTCAGCCACAACCTGCGTGTCGGTGCCATGCTGGACTATAACATCACCAGGCATTTCAGCGTCAACCTGGAAATTGACGGAAACAGCCTCAGCGACCGCTACAACAGCAAGCTGACTCACCACGATGACTGGCAGTTGACCCTGCAGTTAGGTGCCGCCTACAAGTTCGGCTACAAGAAGAAACCGGTAGTCAAGGAGCCCGAGCCCGAGCCCGAAGTATGGGAGACACGTACCGATACCACCTGGTATGACGAGACCATCTATGAGGACGTCAAGCGCGACCGCAATATCGAGAAGCAGATCTTCTTCGGCATCCGCAAGGACGGCGTAGATGCCACTCAGGCACAGATTACCGAGGTAGCCGAGTTCCTGAAAGGCGTAGAGAACGGTGAGATTACCATTACCTCATATGCCGACAAGAAGACCGGTAATCCCAAGATTAACATGGGTTATTCCAAGAAGCGTGCCGAGAGCACCAAGAATGCCCTCATCAAGGCTGGTGTAGATGAAAAGATGATTAAGAGTGTAGAATGGAAGGGCGATACTGTTCAGCCTTTCCCCGAGAACGACAAGAACCGCGTTTCTATCATCACAGGCCATGGCGTTTATACCGACAAGGACCCGAAGACCGTGAAGAAGTTCCGCACCAAGGAAGTCCGCTATCGTGTAAAGTAAGAAAAGACCATCCATACTGACAGAATGAATAGCTCCGGCCCGTTCCGGAGCTTTTTCTTTGCCTAATCCCTCTTCAGTATTCCCACAATAATCAACAGGTAGCCTGCCAGGCAGCACATTGGCGCCGCAACAATGCGGCGGGCAGAGAATATCTCCTCCCTGAAATGCTGTTCCGTACTGCCCGGACCGGCCATCAGCAGATAGCCGACAGCAATAAGGACACAGGCTGCCATGATAATCAGTCTGCCATTCTTCCCGATGAGTCCCGGATTATTATCCCCGGACTGTCTGTGTCGCATAATGCTCATATCTCTTTCCATATTGATAATAAAACTTCTTCCTGTCATATCGGACGGCTACTGCCAGGGACCGTTCCATCGTCTCAAACCAGATGTAGCGGGAATATGCCGACCCCGGCCTGCGCTCAGGACGTATGGTCCCTGCCCATGCCAGCCATTCATCCGAGCGCCGGAGCAGGTCACCCACAATCTCATCCCCCTCCTCCGGTAACCCGTTCACATAGAAGCAACGGGCCATCGACAAGGCAGCATCCGTATAAGGCACGTTTTCCTGTGGCATCTCATGCTGCCACTTTCTGCAGACAGCTAACGCCCTCTTGGTATCTCCCTGCTTTAAGAGCGAGTCAATAAGGATGCCCATAACCGTCTGATGTATATCGGCCAGCCGTTTCACATCCTCATCCACATAGAGCCCTTTAACAGTAAGACCACCATAACGGAAACGATGCATGATATTGTCATACAGCCGCTCCACATCCACCTTTTTCCCTACAGCTTTCGGAGAGATACGGTAAGCCAGGCCCTCAAGCACCAGATGGTCACGCAGGTAAGGGAGATTGTCAGAGCCCAGGCCTATCGAGGTGTATATCGGCCGCTTCCAATCAGCTTTTGACAGCATCTCCAATACCATCAGGTCTTTCTTGCACAGTTTAGTGACTCCCTTCAGTGAGATGACCATATCACCCTCATCCGAGCAGATGACCATACTGTCAGTGGGAATGCACTGCATCTCCTCCTGGGGATTCAGTATCCATTTGTCTAAGATGTTTCTCACCTCAAAGGGGTTTTCGCCCAACAGCCGCTTAGCCTCATCGGGACGCTCCTGTCTGAATGCCTCGATCTTCTCCTTCAGCTCCGGACGCACGGGCACCACCTCACGCCGGCCCTCCAGATAGTCGTCATGAGACCAACTGACGGGCAGGGCAGGCGAGTCATAGGCCGGACGTTTCATTTGGTCAATGTACCAGTCAGTCTGTACATATTCCAGATTACAGGCACGCGTATCGGTACGCACCCCTTCCACCTCATGATTGTACCATAGCGGGAAGGTATCGTTATCACCATTCGTCAGGATGACAGGATTACCCTCCTGCGGCATGCTGTTCAGGTAGTTGGCGCCGAAATCCCTACAGGTATAACGTCCGCTCCTGTCATGGTCATCCCACGTCTGGCTCACCATCTGCAAGGGAACGATAAGTCCGATAAGGCCTGCCATAACGGCCCCCGCAATCCCATTCCCGACTTTTATCTTTTCACTTTTCACTTTTATCTCCTCCCATATCATCCCTACGCCCAGGCCTATCCAGAGGGCAAAGGCGTAGAATGAGCCCGCATAGGCGTAGTCACGTTCACGCGGTTGCATCGGTGTCTGATTCAGATAAACGACAATAGCCAGGCCCGTCATTACGAATAGTAGAAGTACTGTCAGCAATTGGCGCTTACCCTCGCTCCCTCTTCTCCATTGCCAGGCAATTCCGGCCAGTCCTAACAGCAGGGGCAGGGCATAGAACACATTACGGCCCTTGTTCTGTTTCAGGTCCGAAGGCAGTTGGGACACATCACACCCTAACAGCCAATTATCTATCCAACCTATTCCCGTTATCCAGTTGCCATGCTCCACCTCGCCATGCCCCTGTATATTGTTCTGCCTGCCTACAAAGTTCCAAAGGAAATAGCGCCAGTACATAAAATTCACCTGATAACCGAGGAAGAATCGAAGGTTCTCTGCGGCAGAGGGAACCGTACCCTTTCGCTTGCTGTCTCTCCACTGGTCATATACCCTGGCGTGGCGTGCCGAATGCATTCGCGGGAAGAACATATTATCCCTGTACTGGTATTTAACATCATGACGGACCAGGTTGTAATGAGTTTTTCCCTTGTCGGTCGAGGGACGATAGACGGGGGAACCCTCTTTATGTTTCCACACCAGGTAGTCGCCCTTCTGCTCATAGTCGGGCTCACTGCAGTAAGACGGGCCATAGAAGAGGGGGACATCCCCATACTGTTCCCGGCTCAGATAACTCTTTAGGGCAAAGATGTTACCGGGAGCATTCTCACACATCGGCATATTGGCATTGGCCCTGATTAGGATAACGCCATAGCTGCTGTACCCGGCCAGTATCATCATCAGGCAGGCCAGAGGAAGTCTGAGAGCCCGCCTTCCCGCCTTATAATAGGCAAGGAGAAGGCCGCATGTCAGCAACACCGCATAGCAAGCCAGTCCCGTATGGCAAGGAAAAAGCAGCACATTGGTAAACAGCAGCTCCATCCACCCGCCTGCCGTCACCACACCGGGGATAATACCGTACAGAATGATGCCCAGCAACAATATGCCAGCTCCCAACGTCTTCAGCATACCCCATCGCGTTATACGCTTTGCCTTACGGAAATAAACCACGAAGGACATGGCCGGCAGACACAACAGGCACAATAGATGCACCCCCACGGACAGACCCGTTATGTAAGCTATAAGTACAATCCAGCGGTCACTCTGGGGAGTGTCAGCCTCATCCTCCCATTTCAGTATCAACCAGAACATCAGTGCCGTCAGAAAACTGGAGAAGGCATATACCTCAGCCTCAACGGCAGAGAACCAGAAGGTATCACTGAAAGCATAGGCCAGTGCACCTATGACACCGCATGCCTCTATACCTATTATCCTGTCTAAGGTCGTCACCTCCCCTGTTGGGCACACTAACCTTCTTGCCAGATGGGTAATGGTCAGGAACAGAAAGAAGATACAGCCTGCGCTCAGGAGAGCCGAGAGCAGGTTGACCGTCAGGGCTACCTGCGAGGGACTGCCTGCCAGTTGCGCGAACAGGTTGGCCACCAGCATAAAGAAAGGTGCCCCTGGCGGATGCCCAATCTCTAATTTATAACCGCAGGCAATAAACTCGGGACAGTCCCACAGGCTGGCCGTAGGCTCAACTGTCAGTCCATAGACAATAGCGGCAATGGCAAAAACAAGCCATGCCACACATACGTTGATTCTCCTAAAATTGATTTGTTGCTTCATACTTTGCCCAATTTTTCCGGCAAAGTAAGCAACAGTTTCATTCATGTGCCAGAAAACTGCCCGACAAGTGTCTGACAACAATCTGACATTTCCCTGACATTATTCTAAGCTTCTGTCTTTCAGCTGATAAGAGCATCCCCTATCCGACTCAATTCTCAGGCTGGAATGTTCCTCTATTATGGGGCGTAGCCTTTTGACAAGGGTATATAAGGTGTCATTGGCATCAGGTTTCCGGGGCCAAAGTGTGTCGCAGATCTCCGTTTTCCTTAACCGGTGCGACGGACTGCTGAAGAACATCCTCAACAACTGCCGCTGCATGGGGGTCAGCCTGACGGCCTCGCCGGTGCGGCTGAGGAATCTGTCTTCCGTCTCGGAATATGTCAGACCTCCGTACGTCAGGGCGCCTTGTGCCGGCAAAGCGTTACCTTTTCTCATACGGAGATACAGACAGAACATACCCCATAGCAGAGTTACAGACCACAGCACAGTAGCCGGGCGCTGATCCGACAGCGAGAAGATGGTGGCTGCCGAACAGCGGGCATAGCATGTAAAGTCCTTCTGCCGGGTGTCCACCGCCAGGGTTGCCCGGCCCCTCAGCGCCTCCATCTGCAGATGGCTGTTGAACAAGCCTATGGTATCCTGGGTAATCACATCGCTTTGCTGTTCCTGCATGGTAAGCAGCAGAGCCCTGTCCATATCCTCGGCAACAAGTCTGCTGGTACAGCTATAGCTGGTAAAACTGGTAAGGCCGGAACACAGGACAAGTGCCAGAAACACGATTGCGCCACGTTGTTGTTGTCTCATATTCTTTTCATGTAGGATTTACAGTCGCAAAATTAGACATAGCGTTCAAAAGCACCAAGAAATCAAGGCAGGAATCCCCAACATTTAACAATACTTAAAAGAGGGGCTACTCTACCAGTACCCCGAATTCCGCTCCGCTGGCAAAATCGGCTCCATTCTGACTGCTAAGGGCCGTAAAACGCAGGTAACGGGCTTTAACGGGCTTAGCAAAGAGCACCTTCTTCTCCTTGGCATTGTTCTCGAATTCACCTTCGCTGACGGCTTCGCTCCACGTTTTGCCATCCTGACTCACCTGCACCTTGTAACCCTTGATATTGCCATTCGGACTACCGTCCTGACGGGGCAGGTAGGTAAAGCCTTTCAGCATCTTCTGCTCATTGCAGTCAAAGTCTATCCAATGCGGATACTTAGGCACCGTAATGCTGTACATGGTGTGCCAGATGGTAGAAGGGTTGTTATCCACCAGGTTCCTGGCAACCTCTCCGCCAGGTCCTTCCTCGCTGCTGACATAAACCACGTCAAGGGGTATTGTTTCTATCTTCTCGAAGGTTGCCGAGACAGGATTCTTCCCAGTTCCCTCATACCATGCATATATGGTCCCACCCTGCTGGAAATTGAAGATGCCGGTATATTTCTCGGTTTTTCCCTTACCGACACGATAGCAGATGGGATATTCCTCCAACCCATACTCCGGGTCGCCGGCAATGGTGACCTTGCCCGCCTTGTCACGATAAATGGCCACAGGGCAGAGTATGCGTTTTCTGATAACACCAGCCTCGTCAGCCTCATTGAGAGGACGAATCAAAATCTTCATCTGATGCAAGGCTCCCTGTACTCTGTCCTGTTTCAACGGGCCGCCTTGTCCGCAACTGTTACCTCCCAGTCCGTTCACCTTGCAATCCAGATGCAAATAGGTTCCGTCGCTTGCCGGAAGCTCATGCGGATGCTGGGCAAGCGTCATTTGCAGGGCGCTCCAGGGAAGTGCGGAGGTGCTCATTGTGCCCAGTTCGCTGACAAACAGCAGCCCTGTGCCTTCGTCATCTCTCAGAGAACACCAGCGTACATCCTCCCTATTACCCATACTCTGAGGCTTGGGGAAGTTAACAAACTGCTGCTGAACCGTACTTTTATACAGGCCGATGAACGAGCCTGTCTTTCGGTCATTGTAGTTGTTCAGGGGTCCTCGGCCGTAATAGGCATATTGGTTGAACCGGCCGGGCAGCTTCAACTCATAACCCAGTCTGGGAAGCGCCAGATCCGGATTGCTTGAAACAATACTGCTTGCCAACACAACGGTACCATCAGGATAGATGTTGTAGGTCTGCGTTGTGGTAAACGATACATGCTCACCTTCGCCTGTTGCTTCAGCTACACTCTCATAGGGTTGTCCTGCTTTACCCGGACGATATTTTACGCTACCCCTTCCTTTGGCCTGATTCACCACAGTATAAGTAATGTACACAGGACCCTCGGGAGTTTTTTCTATACTGGGTTTTCCGATAGCCTTATGCTGCAAATCATACAACCCTTGCTGGAACCACTGGTCCCTTGCCCAATTATCGTTATCCACCGGGGCACGGAAGGCAGAAAGCTGCAAGGGGGAATCCCTCAGGATGGTCTTGCCGCCGTATTGCATGCTACACAGACTGCCGGTAGCATTATCAAAGGTGATAACACAGTTCTTACCCTCCACAATGGTTCGGGTATCTTCCTCCTTCACATTCAGCGTCCCTTCCACAACTCCTTCGCTTCTGTTCTCCCCTGAACTGTCTTTCAGGAACAGCTGCTCGGCCATCTGCACATAGCCCTTCCGGGCCCAGGGCATATCCCTTTTCAGGCGGAACTCTATGTTCAGGAAATACTCGCCAGGCTTATCCATTTCAACAAGATGGCTGCAACTGACCTCTTTACGGGGCTGTATATCCTCATTCAGAAGGATGGGCTCAGCGTTTTCCTTTATGCCATCACGGACAAGATATGCTACAATGTCATACATGTCTAAGCTAATGGGCTCAAAATAGTTCTTATTGAAAATCTTATAATCAACGGCCGTTGCCTTGAAAATGACACCACGTTCCTCACCATTGACTTCCTTTACTTCCTTCAGGGTCACACCCACATTCTGATAGACCTTCTTCACCTCGTAGTACTGAGGCTTGGGGGTAAGGTCTGGCAGCATGATGCCGTTCATGCAGAACATACCGTCATTGGGCCAGTCGCCATGATCGCCGCCATAGCCCATATACTTGGTTCCGTCCTTGGTGTAAGTATCTATTGCCTGGTCCACCCAGTCCCAGATGGCCGCGCCGCAGAAGAAATTACTGCTTTCCATCGCCTGCCAGTAGTCCACCAGATTACCTAACGAGTTACCCATGCTGTGGGCATATTCCGAGATGTGGTAAGGGTACTTCACATTCGATTTTCCCTTGGCTACCTGCTGTACCCAGGCCACGCTGGGATACTGGTTGCTGCCCATATCCACAATATCGTTGTTGCGCTCATACTGAACAGGACGACTGGTATCGAACGCCTTAATCGCATCATAGGCAGCCTTGAAGTTCTCACCCGGACCGGCCTCGTTGCCCAGACTCCAGATAACAATGCTGGGGTGGTTCACATGCGCATGTACCATTTCCATATTACGGGCCACATGAGCCGCCTTCCATTCCTTGGGATGCGAGAGCGATTCCTTGCCATAATAGTATTCGTGGCTCTCTATGTTACATTCGTCCTCCAGATAAAGGCCGTATTTGTCAGCAAGATAGTACCAGTAGGGATCATTCGAGTAGTGCGACAGGCGCACATGGTTGATGTTGCCCCGCTTCATCAGCATCACCTCCTCCAGCATCTGCTCACGTGTGATGGCATGACCCGAAGCGGGATTTGTCTCATGACGGTTCACACCCTTCAGTTTCACCGGCTTCCCGTTCACATAGAAGTAACGGCCGGCCAACCCGAACTCATCCTCACTGGCAGGGGTATCCTTAATCTCCACGGTCCGGAACCCGAAGTAGGTACTGCGGATATCCAGCACCTTCCCCCTCTTATTCCTCAGCGTAGCCGTAAGTACATAACGGTAAGGTGCCTCAGCACTCCAAGGACGAACGTCATGGATATCGGTAACAACAGGGATAACAGGTGAGGTGGTGAAGATTAGTACAGGTTTAGCGGACACCTTATCGGTGTACAACTCTATAGGATATACCTTGTATTCAACAATCAGGTTCATTGCCTTCTTGAACGGTATGAAACTCATGTCAAAAGGAGCCTCAATCCTAAACTCGGCATCTGCCTTGTCTATGCCCTTGCTGGTGAGGGTTGTCGTGCGTATAACTAAATCCTGAAGCGAAACCTTGGGCACAGCCGTCAGATAAGTACTGCGAAAGATACCGGGCAGACGGAACATATCCTGCGCCTCCAGGAAGGAGCCGTCACTGCTGCGGTACACCTCCACAGCCACCGTATTCTCACCGGACGGGTTCAAATAAGGTGTTATATTGAAACGGGCTGTGTTCCGGCTGTTCTTCGAGAAGCCCACATACTTTCCGTTTATCCATAGGTAGAAAAACGAGTCCACACCGTCAAAGTTAAGATAAACCTCCCTACCCTTCCACTTGGCCGGAATCAGGAAAGTCCTGCGGTAGGAACCCACCTCGTTCCGGTCACGGTAAGTCGTCCAGCGCCGGTCCTTCGGCTGGCGCATCACCCCCTCGCGCCAGTCATCCACCTTCACTTCATGGTAGAAAATCACCGGCTGGTTCACATAGACGGGCACACCGTACCTCATACTTCCGTCCTTCTGCAAGCCTTGCACATTCCAACATCCGGGCACCTGTATATCATCCCAGGCCGTCACATTATATTCCGGCTGATAGAAGTCCACAGGGCGTTTCTCAGGACTGGGCACCCAATGGAACTTCCACGTCCCATCTAAACTCTGATAATATGAACTTCCCTCTGGCAGCACCTTTAGCGCTTCCTCCTCATTGGCAAAAGGAAACATATAAGCATGGGGTTGCTCCTTGTTCAGCGACAACGCCTCAGGGCTTTGCCACTCTGTTCCGTCCGGACTATCCTTTACACCATAAAGAAAACCTTGCAAACCTTCTGCCTTTGTCATCGAGGCAAAAGCAAACAACAGTAATGTTATTCGTGCAGTCATATTCATAAGCATTAGTTTGCGCAAAGGTACAACTAAGTAAGGAATTTAACAAATATATTTAAAAAAAACCTTCGAGCCTGAGTAGGCTCGAAGGTATATTTAACTGTTGGAAACCCCGATAGGGAGTACCTGCATCATTATTGTCAACAGGTCCGAGTACGTAGCTGAGGACGTACCTACAGGCAAGGCTGTCTTTCTGAGGATATCCACAATGCTTTCGTATATTGCCTGGTCAACAATCTCCTCCAGCGGAGTAAATTCTGACTGGTTGCCGAGGTCGAATGTCGGTAACACGAAGAAAGAATTGCCATCATTCACACCGGCTAACTGCATGGGAATAGCTTTTCCATCCTTGCCACAGGAAATGTGCATGCTGATACTCTTATTGAGCAGCCCAACAAACTCGTTGTACTGTTCCAGCAACTGTTGTTTGTTACCGCTATTCTCTGCAACATCCCTCAGGGCTGACATGAACGACATACCATTGCCAACGTTGCCTGTCAGGTATAGGTCATCAAGAATACTGGCATTAACAGTAAATCTGCCAGCCCCTTCGATAATTTCAGCCACCGTATTGACGGCATAATCCCTCGAAAGCGGGAGGTTCGTACTCATTTCCAGAATGTTCAGATTGTTCTGTACATATCCGAAACTGAAGTTCAGGCTTCCGTCCTCCTTCCTGGATGCAACAATGTCTATGGCACTTGTGCCTTTTCCGTCATCGGCACCAAGTGGGAAATATTCTACCTTGCTCTCAAAACCGAATGTACCCAATGTTATTGCAGCCATCCCAGGATAGTCAGAGTACATCTTGATATCAGACACCGACTTGCTGAGTACGACTTCCTTGCCATTGTACATACAACTTAAGATAACCGTCAACTTCTCCGGAATATCGTTCCAGTTTTTGTTGCTGGAAAAAGACAGCTTATACAGCGTCTTCTGGTATCCTTCAATCGTTGCGGGGAAGATAAACACCATGCCGTCAGCAGGACTCGCTTTGTAGTTTCCCATCTCGTCGAAGACAACGCGTACCCCATGTGAGTTTGTCCTATCGGCCATATTCTGAATGGTCAGGAGCGTCATCATCTTTTTCAGATCTTCCTTGAAATAGCGACTTTTGTTCATCAGCCTCAGCAACTGTTCCGTTGCCTGTGAGGACATATCGATAGCATCAAAGTTCAGGTTCTCCTTCAGCACCGAGGCATCATCCTTGAAGTGCTGTGCCAATAGCTCGCGGTTTATATCAGCTTCCGAAGGCTCCAACGGATTATCGTCAGAGGAGCATGCCGTCAGCAAGCCAGTACCGCATATCAGGACAAGGGCCGTAGCCCATATTATGATTCTTTTCATAACTTACTTACTGAATTTCTTACCGTTGACGATATAAATACCCTTTTCGGGTTTGCCATTAAGCTGACGACCCTGCAGGTCGAAGTAGCGGCTTGTGCCGTCTGACTCAACGGTACGGATGATACCGGTTTCAGTCGAGCCACTATAACTGTTCAAGTCACCGCAATAGAGGTCTGCGGGGAATCGCTTCAATCCGTTGTGCGTCTCCATGTCATTGGCGCGCTTTACTTTTCTGGAAGCATTTGCCTCATGGATGGTCTGACGCGTCATGGGCGTGAAGCTGGTCTTATTAGTAGGCTCGTTCATCTTCATGAAGGCACGGAACGCACTGAGGGATGTCGGGGTATCTCCTACTATCGGTTTCCAATTGCCGTCATTGTCCATACCGAAGGCATTGGCCAACTGCTCGTCTTCGCTGGTAATGCTGCTGAAAGTACCCTGCCAGATTCCTACAACGGTAGGCTCCTCTTCATTGCTATAGGTATATACATCATGGCCCTTGAGTTCGTTGCTGACACGTGCCTCTATGGCATTCAGACTGACGCTACCCTCGTTGACAACCACCAGACAAGCCTGACCTGCCTGCATATTGCCATCCGTCTTTGTAAAGATAAACTCATTGTAGAAGTCATCCACGAAGTCGAGCCTATAAACGCCCACCTGCTCCTTGCTATAGTAAGCAGCGAAATTGAAGTCGTAAGGCAGACAAACGGTAAAGGCCTTGCTCTTCCAAGTTCCGTCCAAAGCCTGTTCTGCTGACAACTCACGGTCGTAGGCAACATTTACCACCTTATCATTATATTCAGCTATGATGCTTTGATTGTCCTCACCTTCGAACAGCTGTACCGGTTCTGCGGGAAGGGCCAGTCCAAGGAAGTTGTCGAGTGAGCCGGTTCCCGTGAACTTCAGACGGTAAATGCCAGTATAGGGAGCCCTGAAGTAAACGGTCTGCGACTGTGCGTAATAATTGTAGAGCGTCCACTCGTTGTCAACGTCACGACGGTAATATACGAAAAGCACAGCAGGGTCGCTGTCACCTCCGAACATACCCATCATGTTGCCCATCGCGTCAATATCAACGTCAAACGACAGGACATCGCCCTGAACAGCTTGCAGACGTGGCGTGATTAGCTCGTATGCCTTTGAGTCAGTAGTAGCCATCCATGACTTGGGTTCACCACCGCCGCCAAACATTTCCATCATGCCACCGCTGGGCTTGGTAACCTGCCAACCGGTAGATTCCCATCCCTCAGGTAACTCGCGGGGTTTAGACTCGTCCTCCACGACATAGGGAGTCTCGAAGTTCTCCGACCATGCCTCACTGCTGATCTTATATGCCTTGACAGCCACATACTGCGGTTGCAGGATTTCACTTTCAGGCATAAACATCAGGACGGCATTGCACTCACCATAGGGAGCGTTTTCGCGAACAAATTCTATATCAACGAAGGTACTGTCGGAAGCCCCAACCTCTACACTGGCAGACGATACATTGAATGCGCCATCAGTAGAGATGATGTTCAGCTTCAGGGGACCTGTTCCTGAGTTATATACCTTGAAGGTCTTCGTAACGTTTTCCTTGCAGAGTCCGTAGAATACGTAATTCGTAGCCTTGCCAGCCTGAGAGACAAACAAATCGGGAGCATTTTCCTTGATTCTGAATCCTGCAACTGAATCGATGACGATGCTGTCAGCAGAAGCAAAGCGGAAACGATAGTCTCCGGGCTCGATACCGGAAATCCACTTGGTACTATATAAGGAGTCTATTTCGGAGATTACTTTCACCTTCTCCCATTTGTTGCTGCCATACACCGACTTCTCCACCGTAACTGTAGGACTACTGCTGCCACCACCCACCATGGCACCCATGCCGCCACCGCTGTCACCGTCTTTCAAAGAGAACAGCAGGGTCTGGGTATTACTGTCCACCGTCAAAGGAGGAGTAGTAAGATAGAAAGCGGAGCCGCCACCGAACATGCCGCCTGAGGGCGCTGTTACCGTTGCCACGCCTTCGCTCATATGCCATCCTTCTTCAATCCACGACTTGGGTTTCTCCTCACCGTTGAAGTCCTCCACCCATACGTTGGGCTCGGTAATGATGGCATAGGTCATGATCTCTACAGCCTGTACACGTGTATCGGTAGGTTTCACTGTAGCCAATGTCTCGTTCTTGCCGGGCTGGCCTGATGCAAAGACAAAATTGATATCTACATCCAGTGAGTCACCGGCAGCAATCTCCATGGTGCTCTTGCTGAAGGAGAACTTGTCAGAATCCGACATGCTGTTGTTAACGACAAGTTTACCTGTTGCTGTGTTCACCACCAGCACTTGCTTGAGGGTATCTTTCATGCAAAGACTGAAGTCTATCATCTTTACCTCACCCTTAGAACTGTCAAGAGTGTCTATCACGAGGATGTCCGGTGCATCCATATCAATTGTAAAACCTGCAACGCTGTCAATCAGGACAGTACCTCCCGAACGGAAGCGGAAGCGATATTCACCTGGTTCTGTGCCGGAAATCGTGAATGTCTTGTAAACAGAGTCCAGCTCAGTGGTAAAGTCGGCCACCTGAATCCACTTATGCTCACCGTATACGGTACGCTCAACAACGAATGTAGAGTCGTTGCTTCCCATAAAGGAGTCCATGCCTCCACCCTCACTTTTCTTGGCCGAGATTACCAGGTTCTCGCCACTGACAACCTTCAACGGCGGGGTCATCAGGTAGGTGAATCCTGAGTCGTCTCCACCCATTAATGTTCCCATACTAAAGCCTTCGGACGAAGAGCCCTTCTGTGCTGCATTGTCTTTTACCGTCCAACCGTCAGCATACCATCCGTATGGTATCCCTCCGTTGTTGAACCTTTCATCCATCTGAGCCTTTATGCCGTTTATTCCTACAAAAAGGAACAGCATGCTCAGCATAAACATTTTTTTCATCATGGTTGTTTTATGAATTAGTTGAGTTAATTATATTTCATTAGTTTTTTTTCAAAAAATGGTATTCACATCGCAAAATTACAGATTTCACTGATATGCGCAAAAAAAAACGGATTTTTTTAAAATTCAGTTCTTCAACACTTTAGTTGATGAGTTAACGAGTTGACAAAAAAAAGGTCACATAACACGGACATACCAAAAAGAGCAACCCTCGCGGTTGCTCTTTTAGTCGTTAGTATGTCTTTGTTTTATTTGAGGATGCTTCACAGCAGCCGTGATTGTTTGTTTTAGTAAGCACTAACTTGTTTATATAGAAAAAGCAATAAAAATGTTATCTTGTTAAATTGACGGAATCCTGACCTGCGGCCACTGCGGCTTCCTGCTGCTCGGGCAATACCACAAACTCGTCGGCAGGACGGGTGAGACTGTCAGACTGGGCAAACTGTGTCTGCTGTGACTGGTTTCCCTCATCAAAACTGCGCTGGGCAGCTATACCGATGGTGAGTACCAGCGCCACCAGGCCGGCTGCCTGATAAAGGGGACGGAAGCCGGAAACCCAAGCAGTCCCTCTACCCGCTCCTCCAAAGGGGAGTGCCTTAACGGTTTCACCCTCAACCTTCTGAAGCATACGCTCATCAAAGTCCTCGCCTAAGACAGGTTCTGCCTGTTCCTGCTGAACGGCAAAGACGGCCTTATATGCCATCAGGTGGGCAGGAACCTCCTCCTGCTGGAAAAAAGTACGCAGAATATGCTCCTCCTGCAGAGAAGTCTCACACGCCCAATAGCGTTCCAGAAGTTGTTCTATGTACTTATAATCCATATTTCTCTATTTTTTCTGCCTGCTGGCGAATGCTGGTTCTGGCTCTGTGCAGATATACCTTCACCTGGGATTCGCTTAGCTGCAGGATGTTAGCTATTTCCTGATACGTCTTACCTTCTATGTCACGCAGTTCCATGATGCTGCGCTGTACCTCGGGCAGGGTATCCATTAACTTTCTCACCAGAGAGAGACGCTCCTGCTTCTCCTGACTTTCGTCAGGCAAAAGTTGGGAGTTGAAATTTGATATTTGAGAGTCAGCACTCAAGTTTATAGTTGAGAACTGAACATTTCCGTGCCCTGCCTTTCCTGCTATATCAAGGGCGATATTGCGGCAGATGGTGTAAGCGTATGCCTCGATGCTCTCTATCTGCTCCCATTCCTCGCGGTGCTCCCACACCCTGATCAGCGTATCCTGAACGGTATCCTCTGCCTCTGCAGCGTTCAGCGTGATGCGCAATGCCAGCCTGTAAAGTCCGTTCTTCAAAGGCAGCACATCATCTCGGAAACTGATCTTTCTCATCTCTCTTTCTATTATGAAGACGAACGAGGGCCGTAAATGTTACAGCCCCCTCGTGTTAAAATTCTTTAATTACCGTTCCTCCTTCACCGTTAATATTGTCAGAACGTGTTATCACTACCCGCTGAACGCCCTGATGGATGGCGTCAAAGGCGTTCTCAAGTTTGGGAATCATACCGCCTGAAATGACCCCGGATGCTCTGTGAGCGGCAAAGTCCTGCTCTGTGATTACGGGGATGACGCTATCATCATCATCGGCATTGCGTAGCACGCCTTTCTTCTCAAAACAGAAAGTGAGCGTGACATCAAAATAGGGTGCCAGTGCACAAGCAACCTTACTGGCTATGGTATCGGCATTGGTGTTCAGCAGATTGCCGGCTCCGTCATGTGTAAGAGGTGTCATTACGGGCACTACACCTTCGGCAATAAGTTTGCACAGCATCTCGCCGTTGGCCTTGTCCACGTCGCCTACGAAACCGAAGTCCACCAGCTGCTCGGTACCGTCATCCATGGTCACCGCCTTAAGCGGACGCTTGTGACTGCGCAGTACATCCATATCGGCACCTGTCAGTCCCAGGGCATTGACATTACGGGCCTGAAGGCCTGCCACAATGTTCTTGTTGACCAGTCCGGCATATACCATGGTCACTACCTGCAGCATCTGGGCATCAGTGATGCGCCGGCCGCCTACCATGTGGCTTTCTATGCCCAGGCTGGCTGCTATCCTGGTGGCGCTGCGACCGCCACCGTGCACCAGCACTTTGTTTCCGGGCATCCCGGCAAACTGCTGTAGCAGGCTATTGAGCGACGTTGCGTCTTCTACAACAGCCCCGCCTACCTTTATTACGTTTATTTTATCTTTCATATTATCAGGCCCCCTCCCTATTCCAAATACGTATATCCGTACAGACCGGCACGGTAATTGCTGATAAACTCTTTACCTTCGCTCTCGGTTATCTTGCCGTCCTTGATGGCCTTGCTGACCCATATCTCCAGGCGACGGACCAGTTTCTTTGGGTCGTACTGCACGTATTCCAGCACATCGGCTACGGTCTCTCCGTCAATGAACTGGTCTATGTTGTATCCGTTCTCATCTACCGAGATGTGTACGGCATTGGTGTCTCCGAACAGGTTATGCATATTACCCAGGATTTCCTGATAGGCTCCTACCAGGAAAACACCTATATAATAATGCTCGTCAGCCTTGACAGGATGCAGAGGGATGTAGTTGGTCTGCTGACCGCCATTCACATAAGCCGAAATCTTACCGTCACTGTCGCAAGTGATATCCTGCAGGGTGGCACTACGGCTGGGCTGTTCGCCTAACCGCTCAATAGGCATGATGGGGAAGAGCTGGTCAATTCCCCAGGAGTCAGGCATGCTCTGGAAGAGGCTGAAGTTGCAGAAGTATTTGTCGGCCATCTGTTTGTCAAGCTTGCGAAGCTCATCGGGGACATGCTTCTGATGGTGTGCCAGTTCGGCTACCTCGTGACTGATGGCCCAATAGAGGGATTCTATCTGGGCACGGGTCTTGAGGTCGATAATGCCGTGACGGAAGAGGTCCAGTGCTTCCTCGCGGATGTCCTCGGCGTCATGCCAGTCCTCCAACATGGAGCGGGAGGATAGTTTATCCCAGATTTCCGTAAGGTCATGTACCAGTTTGTGATCCTCGGGGCCGGGTTCGAAATCCTCGGGCATCTGGGGGGCTGTTACACTCTCCATCACATCCACTACCAGTACGCTATGATGGGCTGCCAGGGAACGGCCACCCTCGGTGATAATATTGGGATGGGGGATGTTATTCTGATTGGCTGCTTCGGCAAGGGTATATACACAGTCGTTCACATACTCCTGTATGCTGTAGTTGACGCTGCTCTCGCTGTTGCTGCTTCGGGTGCCGTCGTAGTCAACGCCCAGACCGCCGCCGCAGTCCACGAACTTAATATTGAAGCCCATTTGGTGCAACTGCACGTAATATTGGGCCATCTCACGCAGAGCGGTGCTGATTCGGCGAATCTTGGTTATCTGGCTACCGATATGGAAGTGTATCAGTTTCAGGCAGTCACGCAGTCCCATTTCGTCAAGGAGCTTCAGTGCCATGAGCAGCTCGGAGCTGTTCAGGCCGAACTTACTGGCGTCACCTCCGCTTTCACTCCACTTGCCGGAGCCGTTGCTGGCCAGTTTGATACGTATGCCCAGATTAGGACGGACTCCCAAACGTTCGGCTGTCTCGGCAATGATTTTCAGCTCGGGGAGTTTCTCTACCACCAGAAATACTCGCTTGCCCATCTTCTGGGCAAGCAGTGCCAACTCAATGTAGTTCTGGTCCTTGTGCCCGTTGCAGACAATGAGGCTGTCACTATCCATGTTGGTGGCCAGTACCACGTGAAGTTCCGGCTTGGAACCGGCTTCCAGACCCAAGTTGTAGCGTTTGCCGTGGCTGATAATCTCTTCCACTACGGGGCGCATCTGGTTCACCTTGATAGGAAATATGATAAAATGCTCGCCATTGTAGGAGTACTCCTTCTCCGCCTTTCGGAAACACTCGTCAGTCTTCTCGATCCGGTTGTCCAGGATATCGGGGAAACGCAGCAGCACAGGGGCCGTTACATGGCGGGCCGCCAACTGGTCCACGACTTCCTTCAGGTCAATCTGGACCGAGTTCTTCTTGGGTGTTACATAAACGTGCCCTTTGTCATTGATGCCAAAGTAGTTGACTCCCCAACCCTTGATGTTGTAGAGTTCTTCTGAGTCCTCAATTCGCCACTTCTTCATATTTCATTGAACATTAACATTGAATATTATTTTCAATCCCGCTATCATCATCTTTATACTTTAACGAGTCCTAGTTGTTCTCTGAGCAGCTGAACGCTTATTTTTATCTTGTCATAATTATCCAGCAGGGTTACATCCAGCGTATGCCTGGCCTGAGTGTAGTAGGGCTCACGTACCTGCAGGGATTCCCTGATATACTGTAACAGTTCCTCATCGGTCTTTCCCTTGATAAGGGGACGTTCCACCTTGCCCATCTTCAGGTGCATGGCCAGGACCTCGGGCGAGGCCTTCAGGTAAACGGTTTCGGCCAGCGAGTTCATGTACTCCATATTGTCGAAGAAACAGGGGGTTCCACCGCCGCAGGAGAGGACAATGTCCTGGAACTCGGCGGCCTCGTGCAGCATGTTGCGTTCTATTTCGCGAAAACCGCTCTCACCCTTCTCGGCAAAGATCTGTGCTACGGTACGATGGTAACGCATCTCTATATACCAGTCGAGGTCATAGAACGTTACCCCCAGGGATAATGCCAGTTGGCGTCCTACGGTGGTCTTTCCCGACCCCATATAACCTATCAGAATGATGCTCTTCATTTATTTTCTGTGCCGAGCGGCTTTTTCGGCCTGACCTTCTATCACTTGCATGCACTCTTCCTCCGTAAGGTCTTTAACGCGGTCATGCAGATTCTTGGGCAAACGATAGTTGTTGCCATTATAAACAATGTATGGGCCGTATCTTCCGTTCAGGATTTCCATATCCGTACCCTCGAACTTCTTCAGGTGACGTTCCTCTTCCTCGATGTGCTTCCTGTGAATCATGATTACGGCTTCCTCGAAGGTTATCTTCAGGGGGTCTGTGTCCTTGGGGATGGATACATAGGTGCCGTTATGTACTACGTACGGGCCATACTTGCCGGCGCCTACACTCACGGTCTTTCCCAAGTACTTGCCCAGTTCGCGGGGCAGACGGAACAATTCAAGCGCTTCCTCCAGGGTGATACTCTCCAGGGTCTGGCTCTTCTTGAGCTGGGCAAAACGGGGTTTGGAGTCGGCATCCGAGCTTCCTATCTGTGCCACAGGACCAAAGCGGCCGATTTTGACGGTAACAGGCTCGCCGGTCTTGGGGTCGTTACCCAGAAGACGTTCTCCTACCTTATGCTCGGTATGTGCCTTGCCGGCGCTTTCCACCAATGGGTCAAAGTCATTGTAGAACTGGCGTATCACACCGGTCCACTCCATCTTGCCCTCGGCTATCTCATCGAATTCCTTTTCGATGTCTGCCGTGAAGTTATAGTCCATGATGCTGGGGAAGTTCTCGCTCAGATAATCGTTTACTACAATACCGGTGTCGGTGGGAATCAGCTTGCCGCGCTCGGCTCCGATGGTAGTCTTATGATTAGCGCAGGTTATCTTGTCACCCTTCAGGGTCAGTGTCTGATAGGTGCGTTCCTCACCTACTTTGTCACCCTTGGTCACATACTCACGCTGCTGGATTGTGGTTATGGTGGCGGCATAGGTGCTGGGGCGGCCGATTCCCAACTCTTCCAGTTTACGGACCAGGCTTGCTTCGTTATAACGGATGGGGCGCTGGGCAAAACGTTGTGTAGCGACTATGGTATTACGATGCAGTGACTCGCCTACAGTCAGCTGAGGCAGGATGCCTGCCGCATCGCCCTCGGGCTGATCCGCGTCATTCTCAGTCTCCTTATACACACGTAGGAATCCGTCGAACTTTACTACCTCACCGTTGGCGACAAAGTATTCACTCATGCCGTCAATACTGATGACTGCCTGTGTCTTCTCTATCTCGGCATCTGCCATCTGGCTGGCAATGGTACGTTTCCATATCAGGTCATACAGACGCCGCTCCTGCTGGGTTCCCTCTATCTGTGACTGTTCCATATAGGTGGGACGTATGGCTTCATGAGCCTCCTGTGCTCCCTTGGAACTAGTCTGGTATTGGCGGGTCTTGACATATTCCTGACCCATCTGCGCTGCTATCACCTGCTTACTGGCGCCAAGACAGAGTTTGCTCAGATTCACACTGTCGGTACGCATGTAAGTGATACGTCCGCTTTCGTACAGGTGCTGTGCTACCATCATGGTCTGTGCTACGGTAAAGCCGAGTTTATGGGCGGCTTCCTGCTGCAAGGTACTGGTGGTGAAGGGAGGGGCGGGAACACGCTTTTGGGGCTTGGTGCTGATGTCCTGAACTGTATAAGCAGCGGAACTGCATTTCTGCAGGAATGCTTCGGCCTGCTCACGGGTGGCAAAGCGCTGGTTCAGTTCAGCCTTTACCTCACTGCCGTCGGCATTGGTGAAGACGGCTGTTATGCGGAAGTTATCCTCTCCACTGAAGTTCTGGATCTCACGCTCGCGCTCCACAATCAGGCGGACGGCAACACTCTGTACACGGCCGGCACTGAGGGCGGGTTTGACCTTACGCCACAATACGGGGCTTAGCTTAAAGCCAACTATACGATCCAGCACGCGTCTGGCCTGCTGGGCGTTAACCAGATTGTGGTCTATCTTACGGGGATTCTCAATGGCCTCCAGGATGGCAGGCTTGGTTATCTCATGAAAGACGATACGGCGTGTATTATCGGGTCTCAGGCCTAATACTTCATATAGATGCCAGCTGATGGCTTCTCCCTCGCGGTCCTCATCGGATGCCAGCCATACGGTCTTGGCCTCAGCGGCCAGTTTCTTCAGGTTCTCAACTACGCTCTTCTTGTCGCTTGGCACTTCATATTGCGGGGCAAACGTATTAACATCTACGCTGAAGGTTCTTTTCTTCAGGTCACGGATATGGCCGTAACTTGATACAACCCTATAGTCATCTCCCAGGAATTTTTCTATAGTCTTTGCCTTTGCCGGGCTCTCCACTATTACCAGATTATCCTTCATCATTCTTTCGTTTTTTATAATTGCGGCGGCAAAGGTACGGCATTTTTTTATTCTTCACCTTATATATTAGGGATTTTTTTTGCTAAAAGTTGTTGCACACCATCACGGATTGAGGTTAAACCAAAGGTTTCCGGCCGGACCTCATCCCAGGGAATCCACATGATTTCAGCCGCATCATCTGCCGCAATGGCATTTTTCGCGCTGTTTACATGGCACAGGTAGAACATGTCTATGGTATGGACATCCAAACCGCCGAACGGATAGATATTGGGGACAGAGAAAAGAAACATTAGCTTATCTACGCAGAGGCCGGTCTCTTCCTTCACCTCACGCACCACCCCCTCTTCGCTGGTTTCATAGCAATCACTGAAACCTCCGGGCAAGTCCAGTGTTCCCATTGCCGGTTCCTTAGCCCTGCGTACCACCAGCAGTTCATTCTTCTCATTCACAATTACTGCCACGGTAGAGGCGCTAGGGTTGAAGTAGTACACAAATCCGCATGCCTGACAACGTTTGCTCTTATTGTTGTTCTCAACAAACCTGTCTGACCCGCACAGGGGACAGAACCTGAATTTTTCCAACGGATGATGGGCCATATCTGTCTGCTTTTTGTAATTTTAGAGTTGCAAACTTATAAAAAAGTGACAGAATTAACAACATTAAACTCTATTTTTGTGACCACATAACTTAAAAAAAAGTATCTTTGTATCAGAGAAAAGATCCTGAATACACATTTAACAATTAAAACAAACAACAAAAAAATTACAGACTTATGACATTTTTCTCTGATTGGTTCAACCAGCTTGACCCTACCCTACGCATTTTTTGGGGTATTGCTATTTTCTCATCCATTGTAGTAATCATCCAGATGACAATGTCCTTTGCGGGCATGGGAGATATAGATTCCGGTGACGCAGATGTGGATTTCAGTACCGACACTGATAGTCTGGATGATGCGGGAAGCATGCACTTGCTTTCTATTCGCAATATCTTCTATTTCCTTTTAGGATTCGGCTGGGCAGGTATCAGCCTATGGAACACCATCCCCGACACCATTGTCCTGACCGCAGCGGCCGTACTGGTAGGATGTCTGTTTGTGGCAGTCTTCATCTTCCTGTTCCGCCAGATGATGAAACTGCAAAGCAACGGCGCCTTCAACGTGAACGATGCCGTAGGAAAGCTATGCGATGTGTACCTGCGCATACCCGGCCAGAATCAAGGTCAGGGAAAGGTGCAGATAAGTTTCAACGGTTCAGTGCAGGAACTGGATGCACGTACCCAGGGCCAGCCCCTTCCGTCCGGCACCAAGGTGCGCGTGTTACGCGTAATAGATAAGAAGGTACTGGAAGTGGAAAAGGCTTAGGGGTATCCATAATTCAACATGTATAATTCATAACACACAAAAAAACGTAAACCATAAACAGTAAACTATAAATAAATCATGTTACAAGATCCATTAACCCTAATTATTGTAAGCGCCATCCTGGTGGTGGCAATTGTGGCCTTTCTGGCCAATCGTTACAGAAAGTGTCCTGCCGACAAGATTCTGGTTATCTACGGTAGTGGCAATGGTGCCAAGAAATCAGCCAACTGTGTACATGGCGGCGGTGCCTTTGTCTGGCCCGTTATTCAGGACTATGCCTACATGAGCCTGACTCCCATCGGTATAGATGCCAACCTGACCAATGCGTTGTCACGCCAGAACATCCGTGTGGACGTACCATGCCGTTTTACCGTAGGTATCAGCACCGATCCAGAGTATATGAATGCTGCGGCAGAACGTCTGTTAGGTCAGACTGCCAACCAGATACAGGAAATGGCAAGGGATATCCTGTTCGGCCAGCTCCGTCTGGTTATCGCTACCATGAGTATAGAGGAACTGAACTCTGACCGCGACAAGTTCCTGGAGGCTATCACTGCCAATGTGGAGGTGGAGTTAAAGAAGATTGGCCTGAAGCTCATCAACGTGAACGTTACCGATATCAAGGACGAGAGCGGTTACATCGAGGCACTCGGTCAGGAGGCTGCCGCCAAAGCAATCAACGAGGCCAAGGTTCGTGTAGCCGAGCAGGAAAAAATTGGTGAGATTGGTAAGGCTGAGGCTATCCGTGAAACCCGTATCCGTACAGCTGCTGCCAATGCCGAGGCGGTAAAGGGTGAGAACGAGGCTAAGATTAACATTGCCAACTCTGATGCCGTCCGCCGTGAGAACGAGGCAGAAGCATTGCGTCGTGCCACAGCGGCCGAGAATGTGGCCCAAGCTCATGCATTGGAGGAATCCTATGCTGCCGAGCAGAAGGCCGAGGAGGCCCGTGCCTCACGTGAACGAGCCACACAGCAGGCCAATATCATTGTAAAGCAAGAGATTGAGAAGAAGCGTCTGGTTATCGAAGCCGAGGCTGCTGCCGAACAGAAGCGTGTAAATGCCAAGGGTGAGGCTGACGCCATCTATGCCAAGATGGAAGCCGAGGCTAAGGGTCTGTTCCAGATTCTGACCAAGCAGGCCGAGGGTTATGACAAGATGATTCAGGCTGCCGGCGGTGATGCCACCAAGGCTTACACCCTGCTGCTGCTAGAGAAACTGCCAGAACTGGTGAAGACTCAGGTTGAGGCTATTAAGGGCATCAATATCGATAAGGTAACCGTTTGGGACAATGGTGGCAACGCAGACGGCAAGGGTTCTACAGCCAACTTCCTGTCAGGCCTCATGAAGAGCGTTCCCCCACTGAGCGAGCTCTTCGAGCAGGCCGGCATGTCTCTGCCCGAATACCTAGGAAAGAAAAAGGATGACGATCCCACCCCTACCCCCTCTCCTGAAGGCGAAGGGAGCGAGCTCCCCCTTGAATAGGATAATGGAGAAAATAGATAACAAACCATCAAACTCACAAACTAACAAAACATGAAAAAGTACATTGCTGAATGTATCGGTACATTTGTACTGACATTCCTCGGTTGCGGTGCAGCCGTGAGCCTGAGTTGCGGAACTGATGCCGCATCTGTAGTAGGAACAGCCATTGCTTTCGGCCTCGCCGTAGTAGCGATGGCCTATACCATCGGTGGTATCTCTGGTTGCCACATTAATCCTGCCATTACACTGGGCTGCCTTATCACAGGCCGTATCAGCTGCAAGGACAGTATAGGCTACATTCTCGGTCAGGTTGCAGGTGCTGTCATTGCAGGTGCCTGTCTGGCTTACATCTATGGAGCAGGAACCGGCATTGGCAGCAATGGTATTGGAGCCGGTTGTAACGGAAGCGCCGTAACAGCTCTCATCGTTGAGGCAATCCTCACCGCCCTGTTTGTACTTGTGGTATTAGGTGCAACACACAAGACCAATGGCGACACAGGGAAATTCGCAGGTTTGGCTATCGGTCTGTCCCTGATTCTCATCCATCTGGTGGGTATTCACTTTACCGGTACCAGTGTAAACCCCGCGCGTTCTATCGGTCCCGCCATCTTCGCTGGCGGCGAGTACCTGACCAACGTTTGGATCTTCATTGTAGGCCCATTCATCGGTTCATTCATCGCTGCAGGCCTATGGAAACTCATTGAGACAAAGGAATAAAACGAGAAATCTGCATACCAATAAGAGAGCGTAAGAAATATCCTGCGCTCTCTTATTATTTTACTTTAGTGTCTTTATCCCATTTCGGATAAACACTCCATGATTCGGCACCTTATTTAATGCCCTGCCCGAAAGGTCGAATACAGCACCGGTCCCCATGGCGGCGGGAATTGCGGCATTGGACGTTTCCTCATCCTCCTTCACACTCAAGGTCAGTGTCGGGGAAATCGGAGTCCCGTCTATACATAACGCATACTTGTGTGTGCCGGGCTGCAGAGTACCCAACTCTATGGTTCCGCTCTCTCCCGTAAGTGCCTGCACCGGAGTCCATGTAGTATCCCCCTCTGCCAGATAGCAGAGCTGACAGGCAAATCGGGTAGGCAGCGAACTGTAAGAGAGTACAACGGCATCCGCTTCCGTGTACTCTGTTTTGCTGCTTCGCAAGGACGCAGGCTTGCCCACCACTACATACTGACGGTCAAAGGGTTCCGAGTATCCATCGGCCATGAAGTAACCAATAAAGTACACACCGGTACTGAGGGCAGACGTCCAGTTGTTGTTACCACTAACGTTCAGAGTAACGGTTCCCGATGTCTTGCTGTTGTACAGATAACATGGACACTTAGCATCCTTGGGCACAATGCCATCCTCATAGATTCCAATCCAGTCTTTACTCATCGCAGGGGCACTGGCAAGGGTAAGGCGGATGGGATTACCTACGTTGTAAACCGTTTTATCTGGGGTCATCTTGAAGGCCGTCGGGTCATAATCCTTTGTCAGCACAAAGAAAGGAATACGCTCAGAGCATTCGCTGTAACCGCCGTCCTTGAAGAGCACAGCATAGTATTCTCCGGCAGCAGACACCTTAAAGTTGAGGGAGCCGTCTTTTGCGTCTGTGTATTGATAGGTATAGGCTTTATCACTACTACCAGGTGTTTTGCCTGCCTGATAGATACCTATCCACGCCTCCGTTCCTACGGGTGCATTATTGAAGGCAATAGCTATATCAGTATTTGTCTTATAGAACTGCTTTTCCATCGTCAATGTAGCAGTTAGGCTGCTGGGGATCTTGCCATCCCTAATCCAATCGGTATAGATGGGTTCTCCCTTACCGCTGTAACAGTTACAGGGACGGACAATGAAACGGTAGTCGCGGTCCTTGGGTAGTTCGCTCAGGGCAAACACACAAGTCACCTCGCCTTCATCCTGTGCCTCGCCGAAGAGGCTCATGGGCGAAAACACACGTTTGGTGGCTGAAATAAAGTGGCAGTCCAACCATTCCCATTCCACCTGAACCTCGAAGTCAAAAGCACGCACACCTGTACGCTTCTTCAGTACATTAGGGAAATGTACCGTTACCTGTTCTGTTTCTGCTCCATTACGGTTTTTTCCCTTAGCCTGGGTAACAGTGGCGATAGCACCTTCCTCGAACTGAGGAATAGGTGCCGTCTTGCTGCGGTTCTCGAAACTGAGGGGCTCTGTCTGGGAAATAGGCCAGGGAAGCAACCAGTTCTCATCCAACTGTTGGTCATAGACAAACTCGCGACGCTCCAAAGTAATGGCGCTGTCATAAACACGCATAATCATACCCTGACGACCTTTCGAGCAATCCATATTGGGCATCTGATAGACGGGGCGCAGGTTACTGTCGTCCTGATAGGTGTTCTCACGCGCGGGCATAGGATATAGATATTGTAATGATGCCGTACCAATGCTGGTGAAAGCTCCCTGCCACAAGTCGCGGTCATCCGTCAGGGGGGAATGGGAATGCCCCGAGAAGGCAACGGCATTGGGATAACGACTCATCAGCCTTGTAACTGTACCGTCATCCTGCCCCCATGCCCATGGACCGTTACAGGTGTTCTTTAGGTGCGGATGCTGAATATAGAAGAAGGGCTGCTCAGTATTCAGGTCTGCAGCATGTTCCTGCATCAGTTCTGTCAACCCAGGGATATTATTGGTATGCCAATGTGCACCTATGAAGTGATACCCCTTGATGGTCTTAAACCAGATGGGTGTATAGTCCTCCCCGAAGTATTTCTTCCATACCTCAGCAGGACGCTTGCCAATGCCCTGTGCCTGGGCCGTCTCGCTGCCAACGGCATTGATAACGCTACTCCACGAGTAGCCTTCCATATCATGATTACCATAGATAAAGAGGCGCTCGGTATGCTTGCCGTCCAGTCCCTCGTCATTGGGGAATACGCTGTACCAAGTATCAGCTACCACCTTCAATTGGGGTTCCAATCCCTGATCTGCCATATCACCGGCAATGATAACTCCGTCCACCTTAAGGCTGCGGAAGTATTCGAGGGTATGTTTAAAGGTTACGGCAGTCTCTGTGCCGCGAATGTGGATATCGCTGACTATACCTATTACCAGGTTGGGGTTGCCCAGGGTTCGGAGGGCTTCCGCAAAAGCAGGGGCGTTCAGGTAGGCTGCACCCGCCAGGGCTGATGAACGCTGCAGGAATTCTCTTCTGTTCATTTTATCTTGTTTTTTTGAATTTTCCGCACAAAGATAGCAAAAGACGGCAAAAACAAAATACTTCGATGTAGAAAAAGTATCAGATTTTAAGATTTTTTATCCTCTGTATCCCGGCCGGGAATGAAAAAACGAACAAAAAGTTTTGCGGTTTCATATAAATAGCGTACCTTTGCAACCGCAACCGAAGACAAACCGAGAGCAATGAAACTTGTTTCAATTGCCGAGGTGCGAATAAGGAAGACAAAGTCAAAAGCCCAGATGGCGGAATCGGTAGACGCGCTGGTCTCAAACACCAGTGGGGCAACCCGTGCCGGTTCGACCCCGGCTCTGGGTACTAGGCTTAAAACCAAAATCCCTTGTAAATAATGCATTTACAGGGGATTTTTATATTACTGATAACATGAACGTTTCATACCTGAACACAGAGAATATTGCTCGCAGCAAGGATGG
>CACYMI010000003.1 GCA_902775385.1 uncultured Bacteroidales bacterium | reverse complement strand
AATACCGGCACGCTCTGCCCAACGCTGTGAGCCGATCTTGGTAATCTGCTGAGGAGTACGGATACCTGCTACAACATCCTCGCCCTGAGCGTTAATCAGGTATTCACCGTTGAAGAGGTTCTCGCCGTTACCGGCATCGCGGCTGAAGCATACGCCGGTTGCTGAGGTGTCACCCATGTTACCGAATACCATGGCCATTACGGATACGGCTGTACCCCATTCGTCGGGTATTCCTTCCATCTTACGGTAGAGGATGGCACGCTCGTTCATCCAGCTGCGGAATACGGCACAGATAGCGCCCCAAAGTCGTTCATCCAGCTGCGGAATACGGCACAGATAGCGCCCCAAAGCTGTTCCTTGGGATCGGTGGGGAAGTCCTGACCGGTCTGGTCCTTGATGGCTTTCTTGAAGAGCTCAACCAGCTTCTTCAGCGATTCTACGGAAAGGTCCTTGTCAAGTGTTACGCCCTGCTCTTCCTTTACCTTTTCGATAATGGCTTCGAAGGGATCGATGTCTTCCTTGTTAACGGGCTTCAGACCCAGAACAACATCACCGTACATCTGAACGAAGCGGCGGTAGCTGTCATATACAAAGTGGGGGTTACCGGTCTTCTTGACCATTCCCTCAGCTACTTCATCATTCAGGCCCAGGTTCAGGATGGTATCCATCATACCGGGCATAGAAGCGCGTGCTCCAGAACGTACAGAAACCAACAGAGGGTTGTTGGGATCTCCGAACTTGCACTTCATCAGGTTCTCGGTGTGGGCTACGGCAGCGTTGACATCGTCCTGCAGCAATTCCACAATCTTCTCCTGACCTACCTTATAATATTCATTACAAGTATCTGTGGTAATGGTAAAACCGGGAGGAACGGGGACTCCGATGTGATTCATCTCGGCAAGGTTGGCGCCCTTGCCGCCCAGGACTTCACGCATCTGGGCATTTCCTTCGGCTTGTCCGTTACCGAAGGTGTAAACACGTTTTTGACTCATAATTTTCAAATTGTTATATTAGTTAGTTCTTTGTTTTTTGCAAATATAGACCAAATTCCTTATTATTCCAAAGAAAATCGCGATTTTTGTTGAATTATTCTCTAATTTTGCAAAATCAATTCATCATGTATAAGTATTATGGCAAGAAAAAAGAAGCAGTTACCGATATACGAGGAAGTGGAGATTCAGGACGTTGCAGCTGAGGGTAAGGCGTTGGTGAGGATTAATGAGCTGGTGGTTTTTGTTCCCTTTGTGGTACCTGGCGATGTGGTTGACCTGAAAGTTACCCGTAAGAAAAATCACTATGCCGAGGCTGTTGCCGTCAAGTTTCATAAATACAGTGAGAAAAGGGCCGTCCCGTTCTGTGAGCACTTTGGGAAGTGCGGCGGCTGCAAGTGGCAGTGCCTGCCTTATGATGAGCAGATAAGGTACAAACAGAAGCAGGTAATGGACAACCTTATGCGTATCGGCAAAGTGGAATTGCCTGAATGTTCGCCTATTTTAGGAAGCAGGAAGACGCAGGAGTACCGCAATAAGCTGGATTTTGCCTGTAGCAATAAACAATGGCTTACCGAGGAGCAGATGCGGGAAGGCGTACCTTTCGAGCCGGGAATAGGATTCCATATCAGCGGTGCCTTTGACAAGGTGCTTCCTATCCGTAAGTGCTGGCTGATGGACGATGTGAACAATCAGGTGAGGAACTGGCTGTATGATTATGCCCGCACGAATAACCTTACGTTCTATGATCTGAGGGCGCAGCAGGGCTTTTTGCGCGGTATCGTGATGAGAAATTCTCTCTCTGGAGAATGGATGATGACGGTTCAGTTCGGCCCTACCGCACATGTAGAGGCCAGCAAGGAGGCGGCTGATGAGGAGATCCGTACGGAGAGCCTTTTTGACAAGGAGGAGGCGATGAGACTCTTGGAGGCGATGCATGTTCAGTTCCCCCGGATTACCAGCCTTATGTATGTGTATAATCCTAAGTGCAACGATACCTTCGGTGACCTGGATGTGAAGTGCTATTTTGGTACAGATCATATCTATGAGTTGATGGAGGACCTGAAATTCAAGGTCGGCCCCAAGTCGTTCTATCAGACCAATACCGAGCAGGCCTATGAATTATATAAGGTAGCAAGGGACTTTGCCGGCCTGACCGGCAATGAGTTGGTGTACGACTTATATACTGGAACGGGTACGATTGCCAACTTCGTGGCTAAGAAGGCCCGTAAGGTGATAGGTATAGAATATGTGCCCGAGGCTATTGAGGATGCTAAGGTGAACTCATCGGTCAACAATATTGACAATACGCTGTTCTATGCGGGCGATATGAAGGATATCCTGAACCGTGAGTTTATTGAGCGGCACGGCCGGCCTGATGTGATTATTACCGACCCGCCACGTGCCGGTATGCATCAGGATGTGATAGACACTATCCTGTTTGCCAGTCCTGAACGTATTGTCTATGTGAGCTGTAATCCTGCCACTCAGGCCCGTGACCTACAGTTACTCGATGGAAGTTACAAGGTTATGCGGATTCAGCCGGTGGATATGTTCCCGCATACGCAGCATGTCGAGAATGTTGTACTGTTGGAAAGACGATAAGATACAGAAAATCAACGCCTCTCATTTCTTTGTTTAATGAGAGGCGTTAACTTTATTTCTCTTTGATAATACCATGCTGATAGGCATAGAGCAACTCTCGTAGCTCCTTAATTTGCCGTTGTAGGATTTCGCCCTTGTCGGTGTCCCTGACGCGAACCCTCTTTCCGGTCATTACCTCAATCTGCGTACTGCTTTTGATGTCCGTTTCGTTGATGATGGCCTGACGGGTGCTGGTAAAGGGCTCATGCTGAATCAGCAGAAATCCCCGGCTATGATAAACCAGTGTGTAGCCGGCAATGCCCGTCGTGTCATGATACGCCTTGGCGAACCCGCCGTCTATCACCATAAGGCGACCGTCTGCCTTGATGGGATTCTCGCCCTGTGAGGCATGGACGGGCACATGTCCGTTTATGATATGCCTGTTTGCTCCTTTCACTCCGAAGGCATCCAGTATCCTGTCGCAGATTTCCGGTTTCTCACGTAGCTTGTAGTAGTTACCTTTCTCTTCGTGATACAGGGTCTGGTCGGTAAGAAAGTAACGCTCAAAGGTTGTCATTCTGTCTTTGTCGAAAAGGGGACTGTCTGGGCCGCACCACAGATACCAGAAGTAGTCCCTGGCTTTCTGCCGTTCTGCCTTGGGAAGGTCGTTCTCAAAGGCTGTGCGTATATACATGCCTATGTGATGCATGAGTTCCTTTCCCTTGTAGCGTTTGCCGTTCAGGGCCACTTCCTTGAGTGTGCCGTCCTCATTGAGCGGGATGGAGGCGTGGAAGAGCAGGTTACCGTTGAATATGCCGTACATGCATCCGTGTGAGAGCAGGCAGCGGATGTGTTTCTGCAGTTTCTCGGAAATGCGGAATGAGTGGTGCAGTTTGCCTACCAGGTCTTCCTCCTCGGGTGACAGCCGGTAAGGATCCTTAGGGTCAACGGTAGGGAATGTTGTGTCCTTCATCCGGTATTCCTGTCCTTCCCGGATATAGACTCCGGTTGCGAAGTCGATATTCTCCAGCGTGCCCCGGTTGCTCATTTCCCATTCGGGGTAATTGAGGCGCGTCTGGGCTTCTAACTTGAACTGGATAATGCTGATGGCCTTGTGCATCTGTGCTATCAGGCGGGTGGTTTTCTCGTCCAATGGTTTGTCGGTGTGCGGTATGAACTCTGTGCAGGGGTCTTCCGCATAGTATTCCATAGCGAAGGTGGCCAGGGGCAGCAGGTTGATGCCGTAGCCTTCCTCCAGCGTGGCCATGTTGCCGAATCTCAGGGACAGCCTCAGGACAGTGGCAATACAGGGATCGCATCCTGCGGCGGCTCCCATCCAAAGGGCATCATGGTTGCCCCATTGTATGTCGAAGTTCTCGCGGGTGAGCAGATAGTCCATGATGATATGTGCCCCGGGGCCTCTGTCGAAGATGTCGCCCAAAATGTGAAGCTGGTCGATGCTGAGCCGTTGGATGACATTGCAGATGGCGGTGATGAAGTTCTGGGCCTGGCCTGTCTGTATGATGGTTTCGATGATGCGCTGGAAGTAGGCTTCCTTGTCATCGTCCATGGGATTCTCATGCAGCAGTTCTTCTATAATGTAGGCAAATTGCCGGGGCAAAGCCTTGCGTACCTTGCTACGGGTATATTTGCTGCTTACGGACTGTAGTACGGGAATCAGCCTGAAGAGTGTTACTGCGTAGTATCGGCTCAGATTCCCGTCTGCCCGTTCCTTAATCATCTCCAGTTTCTTCTCCGGGTAATAGATAAGGGTGCAGAGCTCGCGCACCTCCTTTTCTGTAAGTGATTCGGCAAAGAGTTCCTTAACCTTGCGCTTGATGTTGCCGCTGGCATTCCGCAGGATGTGCAGGAAAGCTTCATGTTCGCCGTGTACATCAGCTACGAAGTGCTCAGTCCCCTTGGGCAGATTCAGTATGGATTCCAGATTGATAATCTCTGTACTGGCGCTCTGAATGTCTGGGAATGTCTGCGACAATATCTCCAAAAGTCGCATGTCAGCTTCCATTGTTTTCGGATTCATATTCATATATGGAGGTGTTTTTTTCTTTCTTTCAGGACAAAATTATGCCTTTTCCGCGTTTTTTGCAAAGTTTAAGCCCAAATTGTTTAGCATCTTCCTGCTTAGTCGTAACTTTGCATCCGTTTTCTGATAATATGTTCAAGGATGAAAAAGAGTTCAATCCCATTGATACTGTCACTTTTCACACTGAATGCCCATTCTCAGGAGGGGCAGCTCAGCTACAGTAATTTCGACACATGGATTACCCGTTCCATTAAGGAGAGCGTTCTGGTGGGGGGTAACACGCGGACGTTGTATGAAGTAGGGCCTCAGGGTACCTTCGACGGAGCCCGTGCCTTTACCAATCAAGGCGGCTGCCCCTGGGCCAACAGTAATGTTTATGCAAAGGTAGGAGGCGTTGTGAAGACGAATGTCAGCGTATATCCTGACGCGCATGCCGGTGGCAAGTGCGTCAAATTATATACACATGTCTCCAAGTGCAAGGCAATCGGGGTAATCAATATCAGTGTCATGGCTGCCGGCAGCCTCTTTACAGGTACCCTGATAGAGCCGATTACCAGTTCGTCCAACCCTATGTCCAAAATAAGTGTGGGGGTCCCCTTCACAAAGCGCCCGAAGGCTATCAGGTTTGACTATAAGTATTATAACAACGGCAGTCCTAACCGCATCAGGGAGACTGGGTTCAGCAAGACCAAGGTCATCCCTGGAAAGGATATGGGCGGTTGTCTGTGTATGTTACAGAAACGCTGGGAGGATGCGGATGGTAATATCCATGCTCTTCGCATCGGAACCATGAGGGTCCTCTTTGACAAGAATACCGGCGGATGGATTGAGGGAAAGGAATTCCCCATTCACTATGGTGATATAACCAGGGAATCCTATTACCGCAGCTATATGGGCCTTTATACTGGCGAGAATGCCTTTTATGCCAAGAACAGTAAGGGCGTGAATGTTCCCATCATTGAGGAAGGGTGGGGTGATGCCTCGGATGCACCTACACATGTGACTGTCAAATTTGACAGCAGTACCGGCGGCACATATACCGGAACCGAGGGTAACACCCTATGGATTGATAACGTTAAATTTGTGTACTGATGACTCCGTATTATCTTTTGGAAGAAAAACTGTTACGTCGTAACCTGGAGCTGATTAAGCATGTAGCTGATGAGGCCGGCGTGGAGATTATTCTCGCCTTCAAAGCTTTTGCCTTGTGGAAGACTTTCCCTGTTTTCCGCGAGTATATCCGTCATACTACGGCCAGCAGTGTCAATGAGGCACTGCTCTCGTATAACGATTTCGGCAGTCTGGCCCATACCTATAGTCCTGCCTATACGGAGGAGGATTTCCCCACGATACTGGATTGCAGCGGACATGTAACCTTCAATTCGCTCTCGCAGTACCGGCAGTTCATGCCTATGGTGAAAGCTTACCGGAAGCATCCTGTGAGTGTGGGCGTAAGGATTAATCCTGAATACAGTGAGATAGAGACGGAACTGTACAACCCCTGCGCTCCGGGCAGCCGGTTCGGGGTGCTGGCTGATCAGTTGCCCGAAATCCTGCCCTACGGAATAGAGGGTTTTCACTGTCATTGCCATTGTGAGAGTTCGGCCGAGGCTCTGGGTAATACCCTTGTGCACCTTGAGGAAAAGTTTGCCCGATGGTTTCCTCAGCTCAAGTGGCTGAATCTGGGAGGCGGTCATCTGATGACACGTGCTGATTATAACGTTCCCTACCTTATATATATATTAAAGCAGCTTAGGGAACGTTATCCCCACTTGCGGATTATACTGGAGCCTGGCAGTGCCTTCGCATGGCAGACCGGCCCCCTGGTTTCCCAGGTGGTGGACATTGTGGAGAATCACGGTATACGTACGGCTATTCTGAATGTGTCGTTTACCTGCCATATGCCAGATTGTATGGAGATGCCTTACCAACCCGCTGTCCGCGGAGCAGAGTCATTGCCGGCCGATGCGGTCAAGACGGCCCGTCCTGAGGAGAATGTTTACCGACTGGGAGGTAACAGCTGCCTGAGCGGTGACTATATGGGCAGCTGGAAATTTGCCGGACCATTGAGGGTGGGGCAGGAAATTATCTTTGAGGATATGCTGCATTACACCACAGTTAAGACCAATATGTTCAATGGTATCTCACACCCTTCAATTGTGTTTGAACGTCTGGATGGTACCCGTGAAATACTCAAAGAATACAAATATTGCGATTATTATACAAGAATGGATTAAAAAAATGCGTTTTTGTTTGGTGGTTCCGGAAAATTGTTATACCTTTGCACCGCAATTCAGGGGAATTGGTTAAATCCTTAGGGATGCGCAATTGAAATAATGGGGATTATCTGAGATAATATCCTGCGGCAATAGCTCAGTTGGTAGAGCACAACCTTGCCAAGGTTGGGGTCGCGAGTTCGAGTCTCGTTTGCCGCTCGATAATCAAATGCCCAAGTGGCGGAATTGGTAGACGCGCACGTTTCAGGTGCGTGTGCCGCAAGGCGTGCAGGTTCGAGTCCTGTTTTGGGCACTAAGTTCTTGGATATCCTTCGGAGAGGTGGCGGAATGGTAGACGCGCTACTTTGAGGTGGTAGTGCCGCGAGGCGTGGGAGTTCGAGTCTCCTCCTCTTCACTCATGATGCGGGAAATGCTTTCAGACATGCGGCAATAGCTCAGTTGGTAGAGCACAACCTTGCCAAGGTTGGGGTCGCGAGTTCGAGTCTCGTTTGCCGCTCTGTTCAGTCTCTCTTTGATTTCGAGATGCGGAACTAAGGATTATAAAGAGTTGTTACTTCAACGAAGTGACAACTCTTTTTTTTGTCTCTCTTTTTTGAATAAAAATAAACAAGATTTATTTTGTATTCCGCTCACTTATTCGTAATTTTGCAGGCGCAATTGGTTCTCCAAAGCCTTTTCGGGTTAAAATGGAGCTAAGACGGGAACGCAGTGCAATTCTGCGACATTACCCGATGCTGTAAGTCCTTTCTGTTACAGACGGTCAACAGTGTCACTGGAGTCAACCGGCATATCCTTATAGGACAGACAGTTGATATAAATACTCCGGGAAGACCGCACCGGTCATAAGGACAAAGTCAGAAGACCTGCCTTTTGCGATTACGTTAGCCTGCGGGATTACGGGCAAAGCGCAAACCTGTAGTCAGACTCACAATGTCAGATGTGAGGTAAATGTATATTGAGTACCTGAACTAATCACCGTGTTACGTCATGAGTGAATATGGTTCAGTGTATAAAATATGTATTAATAATTAGCAAATATGTTTAAAATCTTTACTGGTAATCACCTTGTTGAGGCATACCATCGCAGAAAAAAAGAGAAAAGAAACAGCAGTACGTTCATCAAGGCTATTAAACTTCTTACGGCAATTGCCATGGGAGTCGTAATCTGGGTCCTTCCTTCTGATGTTTTCGGAATTGAGAACCTCACCCTTATTGAACAACGTGTCATAGCCCTGTTCTGTTTTGCAACAGTTATGTGGATAACAGAAGCTATTCCTTCATGGACGACTTCTGTCGCCATTATCGTGATTCTGCTTTTTACGTGTTCTGACAGTGCCCTATGCCTGTTTGTAGACCATCCTGCCGAGGAACTGGGGTCCGTTATCTCGCACAAGGCTATCATGGCCTGCTTTGCCAACCCTATCATCATGCTTTTTATCGGAGGTTTCATTTTGGCTATCGCCGCTACCAAGAGCGGACTGGATGTCAAACTGGCTAAGGTGTTGCTGAAGCCTTTCGGAACCAAATCCGAGAATGTGCTTCTTGGTTTCCTGCTGGTTACGGGACTGTTCTCCATGTTCCTCAGTAACACTGCCACGGCTGCCATGATGCTTACATTCCTGGCTCCTGTGCTTAAGTCCTTACCAGCCAACGGAAAAGGTAAGATTGCCCTGGCCCTGGCTATCCCCATCGGTGCCAATATCGGTGGTATCGGAACACCTATTGGCACACCCCCCAATTCCATAGCCCTGTCTTATCTGGCTGATCCTAATGGTCTGAACATGCAAATCGGATTCGGTCAGTGGATGATGGTAATGTGTCCCTATGTTATTATCCTGCTCTTCATCGCATGGTTTATTCTGAAGACGCTGTTTCCCTTTACACAGAAGAAGATTGAGCTTCATATTGAAGGCGAGACCAGGAATGACTGGCGTTCTGTTGTGGTTTACATTACATTCGCCATTACCGTTCTGTTATGGATGTTTGACAAATACACGGGTATCAACTCTAACGTGGTGGCTATGCTGCCCGTAGGTGTATTCTGTACATGCGGTATTATCACGCGCCGTGATCTGGAGGAGATTAACTGGTCTGTACTATGGATGGTGGCCGGCGGTTTTGCCCTGGGTCTGTCGTTGCAGGATTCCAATCTGGCTCAGCATCTGATATCAACCATCCCGTTCAGTTCATGGTCGCCCCTCCTGATGATTCTGGGTAGCGGGTTGCTGTGTTATGCTATGGCTAATTTTATCAGTCATACTGCTACGGCAAACCTTCTGTTCCCGATTCTTGCGCTTGCCGGTCTCTCCACGGTGGCTACTTTACAGCCCTATGGCGGTGTCAGCACATTGCTTATCGGTGTTGCCCTCAGTTCTTCACTGGCAATGATCCTTCCCATCTCCACACCTCCTAATGCCCTGGCACATGCCACTGGTCTTATTGACCAGAAGCAGATGATGCGTGTAGGTATCATCATGGGTATTATCGGTCTGGCTATGGGCTACGTCCTGCTGTTCTTTATTGGCAAATATGGTATTATGGGCTAAAAAACAACAGGATATTATTATCTGCATACATTTAATTCATAATAAAAGCCTCAGCTGTGTGGAGCTGGGGCTTTTGCTTTGGTTATTATCTTCTTCCTCTGGAAACACTACCGCCTCCTCCACGTGAACCGCCGCTGTATCCTCCTCCGCGTGAACCGCCGCCGCTATAGCTTCCTCCACGTGAGCCACCGCTGTAGCTTCCTCCGCGTGAGCCACCGCTGTAGCTTCCTCCTCTTGAGCCGCTTCCATAGCTTCGCGTGCCACCACTATAACTGCCTCTTGAGCCGCTTCCGAAGCTGCTTCCGGAACCCCTGTTATAATTGCCGTGCGTATCACCGCTGTAACTTCCTCTTGAACTTCCGTTATAGCTGTCGTTGCTGTGGCTGGGGCGGGAGCCGTATGAACTGCCGCTGTTGCTACGGTCATAGTTCCTGGTATAACCCTCGTGATTCCGGGTTGTACCCTCATGGTAGCGGCTATATCCCTCACGGTTGCGTGTGCTGCTGTTTCCAAATGAGTTTCCCCGGTCTGAACGGCCGTTATTGTTACGGTTGAACTCTATATGATATCCGTTCCTTCCGCCGTCATGCCTTTGAATTGAGGTGTTTCCGATTCTGCCACGGCCGCCTGTCGGGTGATGTCCCCTCAGTCCTCCGTTCCATACCGGACGTCTGCTGGCATAGAATCCGCTGTGATAATGAATACGTCCGTGTCCGCCACGATAGCTGTAATATACGTTGGGGTAGCTGTAATAGTAATGTCCTACGCTATAGTGCCCGTAGATGGGAAAGTACCATCCGCCTGAACGCCAGTACACGGGACGGATGAAGTAGTCGGCAGCTAGCATCAGGTTGTACTGCCAGTCATACAGGATGTGACGCAGGTCAGAGAGCCGGTATGAGAGGTAGTCGGCATACAGGTCGGCCTCGGAGTCCAATGACAGGAAGTAGTCCAGATTTATCTCATACGCATCATTATACTGCTGGTCATTCAGATTCAGCTCATAGGCCATCTTGTCCGTCAGGTACAATGCTTCCTCTCGAGCACGCTCATAACTCATTGCAAAGGCTGCTTGCCATGTTGCGAATATCATAAACAGGGAAATGATAAATCTTTTCATAACGCTTGATGGTTTTTGGTTCTGCTGCAAAGGTACAGCATTCCCCGCAGCAGAGAAATGGTATTTCCCTATAAATGGGTAGGAATTTCCCCTCTTTTTTTACAGCCTGGTCTGGAAGACGAAGTGTTTTCTGCCCAACTCTGACAGGTCGGCCCCGTTGCGGAACAAGCCGAATACGGTACTTCCGCTTCCGCTCATGCAGGCATACGAAGCCCCCATCCGGTAGAGTTGGTTACGTATCTCCTCTATACCAGGATGCTGAGGGAAAACACTCTTCTCAAAGTCGTTAGTAATGGTCTCTCTCCATTGGTCAACCGGTTTCATAACCTCCTCAGTAAGAGAATATTTGGATGGCGTAGCCTTAATTAAAGAATAAGCCTCGCGCGTGGATACATAATCATCCGGTTTGACCAGTACCAGATACCATCCGGCCAGATTAATCCGAATGGGTGAGAACTCATCGCCCACTCCTTGCGCATAGACGGGCCGGCAACGGATAAAGAAAGGGCAGTCAGCTCCCAAACGCACAATCATACGCTCCATCTGCTGGTCAGTCAGTCCTAGGGAGAGGTGGCTGTTCAGCACCTTTACCACCGCCGCCGCATCACTGCTTCCTCCACCCAATCCGGCTCCGCTGGGTATATTCTTCAGCAGGGAGATGTGAACGCCGGGAACCTTCAGGCCGTTCTCCCTAAGCATGCGCACAGCCTTGAGTACCAGATTGTCATTCGGGTCTCCCTCCAGCGGATGTCCGGCAAGATCTATGATGTCGGCATCGGCGTCCGTTATGTCAATACGGTCATACAGTGGAACGGGGTAGAAGACAGTCTCCAGGTTGTGGTAGCCGTCCGCACGTTTGGATACTATGTTCAGTCCGATGTTGATCTTACAACATGCTTTAGTGGTAATTTTCATATCGAATTCATATTTTTGCTGCAAATTTACTTCATTGAAGTCTCTAATAAGGTGTATCTATCCTTAAAAAGTGTTAAAGGAATTGCCGCGCCCGCATTATATATAAATAGGTAGCAAAAATAATTGTATCTTTGTATGATTTTTGTAATATAATGATGCGGAAAGTAACGGATGTGATAAAACATACGGGTGTCGTTGAGTCAGTCAGCGGCAGTACTTGTCATGTGCGTATTCTGCAGCATTCAGCCTGCTCGGGATGCTCGGCACAGCGCCTGTGCAACAGCAGCGAGAGCAAGGAGAAGGTTATCACCGTCCTGCTGAACGGCACAGATGTAAAGGCAGGTGAGACGGTGGATGTTGAAGGCACCGTAGTACAGGGCCTCAGAGCCGTGTATATATGCTACCTGCTGCCCCTGGTCCTGATGATTGCGTCCCTGTTCATCGGTGTGAAGGTATTCGGTAGCGATATGGCGGGCATCCTCCTGTCTATGACCGTACTGGTCATATACTTCCTTGCCCTGTATCTCCTCAGGGCTTATATAGGCCGGCATTTCAGCTTTACCTTGCATAAAAGAGAAAACTAACTAAAACAATTAAAATTATAACCAATCAATCTATGAATGTAATCCTTATTGCAGTAATTGTTCTGGGAGTGATAGGACTGGTCTCAGCACTGGTGCTTTATTTCATTTCCCACAAGTTTGCTGTACATGAAGATCCACGTATTGCGCAGGTTTCAGAAGTGCTGCCCCAGGCTAACTGTGGCGGTTGCGGCTACCCCGGTTGCTCCGGTTTTGCCGCCGCATGTGTCAAAGCTGCCGATGCGGGAAGTCTGGAGGGCAAGTTATGCCCCGTAGGCGGCCAGCCCGTGATGGAGCAGGTAGCCGGAATTCTGGGAATGGCTGCCGTAGCCAGTGCCCCTAAGGTGGCTGTTGTACGTTGTAACGGAACGTGTGAGAACCGTCCCCGTAATGCAGAGTTCGATGGTGCGGTAAGCTGCCGTGTCAAGAACATGACCGGCATGGGTGACACAGGTTGCCCTTACGGCTGTCTGGGCTGTGGCGACTGTGTGTCCAAGTGCCAGTTCGGTGCTATCAGCATGGATGCCGAGACCGGTCTGCCCGTAGTGGACGAAGAGAAGTGTACTGCCTGCGGAGCCTGTGCCAAGGCCTGCCCCCGCAGTATAATTGAGATTCGCCTGAAAGGTCCCAAAGGCCGTAGGGTAGTGGTGTTGTGTAACAACAAGGACAAGGGGGCCATTGCTAACAAGGCCTGTAAGGCCTCCTGCATCGGTTGCGGCAAGTGCGTCAAGACCTGCGAGAAGTTCCAGGCCATCACCCTCGAGAACAACCTGGCATATATCGATGCCGAGAAGTGCAAAATGTGCCGCAAGTGCGAGGAAGCCTGTCCCAAGGGTGCTATCCACGGATTTAATTTCCCGCCTCGTAAGCCCAAGGCAGAGGAACCGGCTGTTCAGAGTACCGACAATACTCCGAATCAGAATGTTGAACCCTCAAAAGCTGAATAAAAAAGTATATGAAATCATTTCACATAGGCGGTGTTCATCCCGCAGAGAACAAACTGTCGGCCGGCAGTCCCATCCGTGAGGCCGCCCTGCCCAGACAGGCTGTTTTCAGTATGTTCCAGCACATTGGCGCCCCGGCCAAGCCCGTTGTTCAGAAGGGCGATACAGTCAAGGTCGGCACTCTGCTGGCCGAAGCAGGAGGTTTTGTGAGTGCTCCTGTTTACAGTTCCGTAAGCGGAAAGGTTAATAAGATAGATGCTGTTGTAGATGCCAGCGGCACACGCCGTATGGCAGTCATCGTGGACGTGGAAGGCGACGAGTGGGAAGAAACCATCGACCGCTCCAAGAGTCTGGTCCGCCTCTCAGACCGTCCCGATTTGGACAGTAAGACCATCGTAGAGAAAATCAAGAATGCCGGAATCGTAGGTATGGGGGGTGCCACCTTCCCCTGCCACGTCAAGCTAACACCTCCTCCGGGCAGTAAGGCTGAGTGCGTCATCATCAATGCCGTAGAATGCGAGCCCTATCTGACGGCCGACCACAGGCTGATGCTGGAACATCCCGAGGAAATACTTGTAGGCGTGGACCTTATCATGAAGGCTGTAAACGTAACCAAGGGCTATATCGGTATTGAGAACAATAAGCCGGATGCCATCCGCCTGATGACAGAGAAGGCTAAGCAGTATCCCGGTATCGAGGTTGTCCCGCTGAAGGTAAAGTACCCTCAGGGAGGCGAGAAGCAGCTTATTGACGCCGTTATCGGCCGTCAGGTCCCCGCTCCTCCAGCTATCCCTATCAATGTGGGAGCCGTAGTGCAGAATGTAGGAACCGCCTATGCCATTTATGAGGCGGTAATGAAGAACAAACCCCTGATAGACCGTGTCATTACCGTCACAGGCAAGAGTGTCAGGAATCCATCCAACCTGTTGGCCCGACTGGGAACCCCCTTCCAGCAGCTTATTGATGAGTGCGGCGGTCTTCCCGAGGATACCGGAAAGGTAATAGGCGGCGGCCCGATGATGGGAAAGGCGCTGCTAAGTCTGGATGTCCCTATGACCAAGGGCAGTAGCGGTCTGCTTATTATGAATAAGAAGGAAGCCCGCCGTGCAGAGCCTCAGCCCTGTATCCGCTGTGCCAAGTGCGTAAGTGCCTGTCCCATGGGACTGGAGCCTTACCTGCTCAGCAAGCTGGCATCGATGGAAGAGTGGGAGACAGCCGAGAAGAATGACATCGTCAGCTGTATCGAATGCGGCAGCTGTCAGTTCACCTGTCCCAGTAACCGTCCTCTGCTGGATATGATCCGCGTAGGCAAGACCACCGTCATGGGAATCATCAGGAACAGGGCGGCTGCAAAAAAGTAATTATGAATCAAGAATGCTGAATTAATCATGAAACCAATAATATCATTGTCACCGCATGTTCACGGAGGAGATTCCGTACAGAAGAACATGTATGGTGTATGCATTGCCCTGCTTCCGGCTTTGGTTGCCAGTCTCTGGTTCTTTGGAGTGGGAGCGGCTATAGTGCTGGCAACCTCAATGGCTGCCTGCGTCTTCTTCGAGTGGGCCATAACTAGGTTCATCCTTGGCAGGAATACCCTTACTGTCTGCGACGGAAGTGCCGTTCTGACAGGTATTCTGTTGGGATTCAACCTGCCCGGCAATTTGCCTGTATGGATTATTATCATCGGTGCCCTCATTGCCATCGGTGTAGGCAAAATGACCTTTGGCGGGCTGGGGCAGAATCCCTTTAATCCCGCATTGGTAGGCCGTGTGTTCCTGCTCATCAGTTTTCCCGTACAGATGACCACATGGCCGGCCGTCAACGCAACTGACGCCACTACAGCGGCAACCCCGCTGAGTATCATGCAGGAAGCCATCACATCCGGTGACGCATCCGTCCTGAGCAAACTTCCCAGTTTGCAGGATATGTTTCTCGGAGCTACCGGCGGCTCATTAGGCGAGGTAAGTGCCCTGTGTCTGCTGGTTGGATGTCTGTTCATGCTATGGCGTAAGATCATTACCTGGCATATTCCTGTCAGCATCTTGGGAACGGTGGCAGTACTGTCTGCCATTCTGCACGCCTCCAACCCCGTTTATGCCGTACCCACCCAGGTATTGTGCAGCGGCGGACTGATGTTAGGCGCCTGCTATATGGCCACCGATTACGTAACATCCCCCATGACCGGCAAAGGACAGCTCATCTACGGTGTATGCATAGGCTTCCTGACCGTCATCATCCGTAATTGGGGCGCATACCCCGAGGGCATGTCGTTTGCCATTCTTATCATGAATGCGTTCACACCCCTGATCAACACTTATTGTAAACCTAAAAGATTCGGTGAGGAGGCTGTAAAGAAATGAAAAAGCTAAGTTCTACATGGTATAATATGGCCAGTGTGCTTACCGGCATCTCCCTTGTAGCCGGAGTAGCCCTGGCATCTGTCAATAAGATGACGGCAGACACCATAAAGGAGTTGAATAATCAGCGTGAGCAGGATGCAATTGCCCAGGTACTGGGCGGAGGCGATGTTAAGATTGACAAGGTGGATACCGTAACAGTCAGCGATAACCTGTACGTAGTCATGAATGCCGGAGATAAGGGCGTTGCCGTCAAGGCAGTAGATCCCCAGAACGCCAGTTTCGGCGGTGGTCTCACCATCATGGTAGGCATCAGCACCGATGGGGAAGTGCTGGGATACAGTGTTCTCGAGACACATGAGACTCCCGGTTTGGGTGCAAAGGCTGCCCAGTGGTTCCAAAAGGGCGGGAAAGGCGATATCATCGGCCGTAATCTGAACGAAGAGGAACTCACCGTCAGCAAGGACGGCGGAAATGTGGATGCCATCACAGCCAGCACCATTACATCCCGTGCGTTCCTGCGGGCCGTCAATGCGGCATGGCAGGCATATAGCCGGACACAGCCGTCTCAGTCCGATACTGACGGCGTAAGCGGAGCAACCACTCAGGATAATAATTAATAAGGTAAGGAGGAAACAAGATATGAATAACATGAAAGTCCTACTGAACGGAATCATCAAGGAGAATCCTACCTTTGTACTTCTCCTGGGTATGTGTCCCACACTGGGTACTACCAGCAGCGCCTTCAACGGCATGAGTATGGGACTGGCCACTACAGCCGTCCTGGTCTTCAGCAACCTGATTATCTCGGTGATAAAGAATGTCATTCCCGATATGGTACGTATCCCGTCCTTCATCGTAGTGATAGCCTCGCTGGTAACCATCCTACAGATGTTGCTTCAGGCATACGTCCCCACGGTATATGAGTCACTGGGATTGTTCATCCCACTGATCGTGGTTAACTGTATTATCCTGGGCCGTGCCGAAGCCTTTGCCTCCAAGCATTCACCCGTGAGCAGCATTTTTGACGGCATAGGAATGGGCCTCGGCTTTACTATCGCCCTGACCCTTTTAGGAGCCGTACGTGAACTGTTAGGTACTGGCAAGATATTCTCCCAGACCTTATTCCCCGAGAGCTACGGCGCGCTTGTCTTCGTACTGGCACCCGGAGCCTTCATAGCCCTGGGCTACCTCATTGCACTTGTCAACAAGATCAAATCATAAATCGCAGATACAGATATGGCATACATTCTTATATTCATAACAGCAATATTCGTCAATAATATTGTACTGTCACAGTTCTTGGGAATCTGTCCTTTCCTCGGAGTAAGCAAGAAGGTAGATTCCGCTATAGGTATGGGAGCCGCAGTTGCCTTTGTGCTCACGCTGGCCACCATTGTCACATACGTTATCCAAAAGTATGTCCTGGAAGCCTTCGGACTGGAATATCTCCAGACCATCGCTTTCATCCTGGTAATCGCGGCTCTGGTGCAGATGGTAGAGATTATCCTCAAGAAGTCCGCTCCCGCCCTTTACCAGGCATTAGGCGTATTCCTGCCCCTTATCACCACCAATTGCTGTATCCTCGGCGTGGCCATTCTGGTCGCCAACGGCACCTATGCCGCCCAAGGCCTGGAGCCCGACCTGCTTACAGGAGTTGTTTTTGCCGTCAGCACAGCCCTCGGATTCGCCCTGGCACTGATTGTCTTTGCCGGCATACGTGAACACCTGAGCATGATGAACATTCCCAAGGGGATGCAAGGCATGAGTATAGCCCTCGTTACCGCCGGTCTGCTTGCCATGGCCTTCATGGGTTTCAGCGGTGTCGATAACGGATTGAAATCCCTGTTCGGAATTTAAAAAGACACACCTTGAACTTCCAAAACATCAAAAGGTAAACAATAAACCCCAAAAACAAATATAACTGACATGAATATTCTGTTAACTGGTGGCGCAGGTTATATCGGAAGCCACACCCTTATCGAGTTAGACAAGGCAGGACATAGCGTTGTGGTAGTAGATAACTTCTACAATTCCCAGCCAGAGGCCATTCGCCGCGTAGAGAAAATCATCGGTCATGAGGTAACAATGATTGAGGCCGACATTCGTGACCGTGCCGCTATGGACAAGGTCTTCACTGATCACAAGATTGACGCCGTGATAAACTTCGCTGGTCTCAAGGCTGTGGGTGAGTCTGTTCAGAAGCCCCTCATGTACTACGAGACAAATATGAACGGCGTGTTTGTCCTGGTAGATGTGATGCGTCAGCATGGCTGCAAGAATATCATTTTCTCATCCAGCGCCACAGTATATGGCGACCCTGCCATCATTCCCATTACCGAGGAATGTCCCAAGGGGCAGTGTACTAATCCCTACGGATGGACCAAGTCCATGCTGGAGCAGGTTCTGATGGATATCCAGAAGGCGGATCCCGAGTGGAATGTGGTTCTTCTCCGTTATTTCAATCCCATCGGTGCCCACGAGTCCGGCCTGATAGGCGAGAACCCCAACGGCATCCCTAACAACCTTATGCCCTACATTACACAGACGGCTATCGGTATCCGCAAGGAGCTTGGTGTCTTCGGTGACGACTATGACACCCCAGATGGCACAGGTGTGCGTGACTACATCCACGTAGTTGATCTGGCCAGCGGACATGTATGCGCCCTCAAGGCCATTCAGGAGAACAAGGGTTTGGCTATCTATAACCTTGGTACCGGTCACGGCTATTCCGTACTGGATGTGGTAAAGGCATTCGAGAAGGCCAACGGTCTGAAGGTCCCCTACGTTATCAAACCCCGTCGTCCGGGTGACATCGCCACCTGCTACTGCAACCCCGCCAAGGCCAAGAGGGAATTAGGATGGGAGGCGAAGTACGGCATCGAGGAAATGTGCCGCGACTCATGGAACTTCCAGAAGAACAATCCCAACGGTTATGAAGTGTAATTAAACAACATACCTTATTTCAGTATTTTATGAAGAGAATTGTATTCGCAATTGTCCTGAGCGCATGGGCCGCCGCCGGTGTCAATGCCGAGTCCGTCAGTAAGACTCAGGCTTTCAGTGCCGCCCAGCATTATCTACTCTCCAAGGGCAAAATCCTGAACCAGAGCAGGACACCTTACCGCTCGGTAAGGAGAGTCAACGGCCAGCCTGAGAGCGCGTACTATTATGTATTCAATGCAGAAGGCGGTAACGGCTATGTCATTGTATCAGGTGACGACCGTACGCCCGAAATACTCGGATATGTGGACGAAGGCACGTTCGACGAGGATAACATCCCCGAGAACATGAAGTCATGGCTTCAATTGTACGTGGACCAGATCAAGTATCTTGCCGACAATAACATAACTGTCAACAAGAACGCTATCCGGGCACGTGCCAGGGCGCAGGCCACCCGCCATAGTGTGCCTGAGCTGCTGACCACTCGCTGGAATCAGGGAAGGCCCTACAATCTCACATGTCCCGACTACTACCTGGAGGATGATGAGAAAGAGGCTACTGCCCTTCCCTTGCGGAATGGTCCGGCTACCGGCTGTACAGCCACTGCCATGGCACAGGTCATGAACTTCTACAAATACCCTCCCAAGCTCAAGGCCGCAATTCCCGGATACAGTATCACCTACTGGTCCAAGAAGACCCCCTCGGTGTCCAAGACCATTACCCAGAAGGCCATCGCCAAGAATACGCCCATTGACTGGGATCACATGCTGGACAAGTACAACTGGGATGACAATCATCAGCCCGATAAGTATGATTCAGCCGTAGCCAACCTCATGCACTATTGCGGCCAGGCTGTGAATATGCACTACGGCCCCCAGTCAGGAGCCAACTTCAGCGCCGAAGCCTACTTCAAGTATTTCGGCTTTGACAACAGCTGCTATGTTGGCGAACGCGGTGACTACAGCATCGATGACTGGTTCAATCTGCTTTACAACGAGATATCCCAGGGCTATCCCGTTCTCTTCTCCGGCTTCTCCTCCGGAGGCGGTCATGCCTTCGTTTTGGACGGATTCGACGGTGAGGGCCTCTTCCACCTCAACTGGGGATGGGGAGGCGGCAGTAACGGTTGGTTCCTCGTAGGCATTCTCAATCCCGGTGACAACAGCGGAATAGGTGCCAGCAGCAGTAGCGATGGCTATAGCATGGGCCAGCGTGCCCTCTTCAACCTCCGTCTGCCTGACAATAACACTGCAGACACCTATCTCTTCATTAGGGATGTGACTGTCAGCGGCACCTCTATCAAGGCCACCTACGAGAACAGATCAACAGGAACCGGCAGTTTCCATGGCGGCATCGTCCGCCTGGATGAGGAAGGCAATATCATACTTGTAGGAAACACCCAGGCCCTTACTAGTATGGCCGTCAATACCTCATCCGTCAAGACTTTCCCCATCAAGGGCAAGCTCACAGAGGGCACTTATCGTCTCTCTCCTGCCAGCAAGCCTACCCGGAGCAGCGAATGGCGTCCCAAGTACGATATGCGCAGCCAGTATATCGAGGCCGTTGTCACAGCTGACGGAAACGTAACCCTTACTCCCGTCAACATCTCTGCCGGAAGCTCCATCAGCATTGACACTATCATGTTCCCCGGCAACCGTATAGCCGGCAAGGAGCAGGAAGTCAAGGTGGTCTTCCGCAACAACGGAAACGAATACTTCCGCGAGATACACTTCTTTGCCAGCCAGGACAACCAGAAGATCTACACCAAGAACCGCTCCATCGTAGCTGCCCGCAAGGGAGAGACCGTTGAGGTATCCTACTTCTTCACTCCCGAGGAAACCGGCACCTACAATCTGTGGTTCTGCACCAATAGCAGCGGTACCGGCGAAGTCGGCAAAGGCACCATGGAGGTCATCACCGACGCACAGGCTGAGAAGGCCAACCTCGCCGTCAGCACCTACACTGTCAGCAATGCTGTCAGCGGATACATCTACGGAAGCCATTTGGTAGGAAAAGCCTCTATCAAGAACAATGCCAAGACTGATTTCAATGGTAAGATCAGACTCCAGATTTGGCGGCAGCCTGGCGGCAGCGGCAGCGCCTGGGGCGGATCCAGCTATACCTATGATGTGAATATCATGGCTGGCAAGGTAGCCACTATAGATTTTGACTTCGAGGACCTCTCCGAGGGCAACCGCTACTATATAGCCGCCTCATTCGTCAACCATGCAGGCACCTTCTCCAAGAGTGGCGTTTGGGATTTCAGCGGATGGGATGCCAGGAGCGGTGTTGAGCTCGTTAAGACCGACGGAACCCTTACCGGCAAGGCTTGGGCCACCACCATGACCACAGCTTCCAATATCTGCGGCGTGTATGCCGACTGTAGCAAGAACATTACCCGTATGACACCCACCACACGCAATCCCAATGTCATCTATGCCTTCTCTTCCAGGATGGAAGTTCCGACCAAACTGGATACCTCCAACGTGGTAAGCGGCAGTCATGCCGACAATATACGTCTGGTGAGTGACCAACCCTATTATGTGCCCGTCAACTTTACCGCGGACACCGCTTCGTTCGCCTACACCTTCCCCGTGGAGGCCGAGACGCCCATTGCCTGGCAGACCATCACCATGCCCTTCGATGCGGATTCCATCACCCGTGGCGATTTCATCTATGAGCTCGGTGACACACTCAATCACTTTTGGATTTACGAGTTTGCCCGGACGGACGATAATGGAGTACCCGTATTCAAGCCAGCCAAAGTGCTGCGTGGCAATACGCCCTATATTATCGCCTGTGATGAGTTCCTCAAGGGTAAGACCATCAACTTCACCGGTCATAACAAGGCCTTCTACAGGTCCGGAGCCGGCATGATGATTGTGAGCAGCGACACCTATAACCAGTACGGCTGTACCTATCAGGCTAAGCTCAATAACGTGTATTTGCTCAATGCCGAGGGAACCGCCTTCGATTATTTCACTACTACTAAGACGCTCCCCGCCATCAGCTCCTACTTCACCGCCAAGGTCTCTGACGAGGAGAGGCTCCCGCAGATTCTTCTCCCCGCCGTTCCCCGCAGCCAATCCAAGGCAGCAGGGTGGGGTGATGTGAACCTTGATAACGTGATTGACGGAACTGATGTAGATGCACTGGCAAATATTCTGGTACTAAAAGCTCCTGAAGGTACCGGTGTAGAATATGGTGATGTCAATGGTGACGGCAAACTTACCATTGCAGACCTGGTATCCCTTATCAATAAAGTCAAGTAACAGATGAACAGATATATCCTTATATTATCACTTCTTGCGATAGCTTTCTCCGGCTGTAAGCGTCAGACTTTCGAGGAACGTATCCGCGAAGAGGCCGAGAAGTACACCCTCAAGAACTGCCCCAAGCAGATAGACGACTATACCACGTTGGACAGTTGTGTATTCAGCATACCCAGACGAACCTATTATTATAACTACACGATAAGAGGTCTTTTGGATGCTGACTCACTCTATACCCGCGAGCTCCATGATACATTCCATGACGACCTGCTTACCAGTATCAAGAACAGTATTCAGCTTAAGGGTTGCAAGGATGCAGGCGTGACATTCTGCTACCGCTATTACAGCGAGCGTAGTGGAAAACTCATGATGATACAGAAATTTACCAAAAAGGATTATCAGTAAGAATCTGCGTACTCTCAATTGATATGTGTCAAGAAACTAAGCATTTATCACATATTCCTTTTGCAAGTTAATGCCAGAATGTTAATTTTGGATTACCTTTGCACCGAATAATAAAAAATATTCATTAATTTTAACAGAGGAAAACTATGATAGGAACAGTAGGTACACTTGCAGGCGCAGTTTGGACTGCACTGAATGAGAATGGAACCTTGGCATCCAAGGATGTAAAGAAGATTGCCGGTCTTAAGAGTGACAAGGAGTTGTACTTGGCTATGGGCTGGTTACTTCGTGAGGATAAACTGAACGTTGTTGAAGACGGTAAGACATTAACTCTTTCCCTGAAGTAATCACTACTTCTCTATAGGAAAGTCCAATTATTATCTTAAATAAAATGAAGGCTCTCATCTTAGTATGAGGGCCTTCGTTTTATTATACTTTTTTCATTGACTCTTCTTCACTTTGGTTGAAAAATCGGGAAGAACGCCTTTAAAACCGCTTTCCTGATTAGACTTTTATTCCTACTGCAAAAATATGCATGAATTCTGAGATAACGAAATAAAAACCGAAAAACAATATTTATGAACGAAGTGCTCTCTTACCTCAGCTTGGGATTAGTATCGGTGCCGGTGACTTGGGTATAGGCGGGGTCATTGAGGTTCTGTAACAGGGTGCCGTTGCGCATCTCGGTGAGGGTAAAAGTGCTGAGGCCCTCGGCAGTCTGTTTGGCTCCGTAGGTGTAGCAGTTGCGGAATACGGGGGTGAAGCCGCGAACCACATCGTGACCTGTTTCCCATCCCGAGCCGTTGACGCGGGCATAGCAGTTGGTTAGGCGGGCATAGGAGCTCCAGCCTGAGAGGGCTCCGCATTCTGTGGTACCGGTTATCTTTCCGACGGAGTAGCATGAACGGAGGTGGGCTGTGATGTTGTTATTGGGGATGCAGCCTACGATGGCGCCGCCGTTATTGTTCAGGGTGAGGGTGCCCTCGAAGCCGAGGCGTTCCAGCCGGATGATGCTGCCTTCCGGGCCGCTTACATGGCCTATGATGCCGCCTACATACCGATAGCCGGTGATGGCGAAATGTGAGCTCAGGGTGAGATCATGTATCCAGGCGGTGGTATGGGCTGAATTGATGAAGCCTACGCCGTTCTGATCTGTTTTCCGGATGGTTAGGTAGTCTATGGTGTGACTGCCGCCGTCAAATTCTCCGCTGTAGGGGACGGCGATGGAGCCGATTCCGTCAAAGGGGATGCCCCGCATGTTGAGGTCGGCGGTGAGGCGGGCGTCCAGGCTGGCATGGGCGGGATTGCTGGCTACGTATGCGGCGAACCAGCGTAGGGCCTGGGGGGTGCTGATGGGGTAGTAGCCCTGGCGGTTGGGGTAGAGGTACTCGGCATCGGGAACGCTGCAGACTTGGCAGATACCCTGGTCAAACACGTGGGGCTGATATTGGGCTCCGTTAGTGTTGGCATAGGTGAGGGTGGTGCCTTCTGCAGCCGTTCCGTCACACCGGAGTGTGCCACAAGCATAGACCACAGCGTGTAGTGAACTGCTGACGGGATGTGTATCGGGACTATCGGTGTCCAGGTTCAGGCTGCGTATGCCTATCTCGCGGTTGGCTAACCATAGGGTTTCTCCCCTCTGGGCTACGCTGGTGAAGTTGGATGATGTGGGCAGATGCGGGTCATAAAACAGTTATCTCAGGCTGGTGGCGTGGGGTTTGCCCTCTTTCCATTGCAGGTGTATCCTGAAGATGCCGTCGCCGCCTGTACAGGCTATGAGCTCGTGGGTGTTTACCTGGGTCAGTGCGTGTACTGATCGCAGATGCGGGTGCTGGATATCCAGTTGTTTGATAAGCTGCTCCCGTGGGTCATAATAGTTGATGCCTTTGCCGTCTGAGCCTATCCAGATGATTCCGTGGCTGCCCTGACTGAGGGTATATACCGAGTTATGAAGCAGGCCGCTGTTGGAACGGGTGAATTGCCGGGCCTGTATGTGCTGGGGGCTGTAGTTCTGGTATTGGATGATGCCGTCGCCCTTGGTGCCTGCCCATAGGTTTCCGTCGCTGTCCTGAAGGATGGCTCTTATCGGGGCGGAGACGGGGAAGGACAGGCGGCTGTAGGGTTCGGTATGTATTTCATAAGGTTCGTGCGTAAGGTAGCGCAGTCCCTCGCCGTCTGTGGCTACCCATAGGATGTTCTGCCGGGTATCACGTATGATACCGAAGATGCCGCTGGTCAGTGGGGTGGGTTCCTCGGCGTAGCCTTGCACTGTCCGTTTCAGGCGGTATATGCCACGGGCATAGAGTCCTATCAGGTAGTCTTCACCGTCCTTCAGTATGGCGGAATAGGGCTGGCTCTGCATCATCTTAGGGCTTAGCTGGCATATCATGCGGGCGTGACGGCCGCTGAGGTCGCCTTGGTACAGGATGCCCTGTGCGTTTATCATGAGCAGACTGCCGTTGTCTGCCTTGGCACTTACCAGGGGGCCTACCTCGTGTATGGTTCTGCGGATGAGGGTGGCTGTTATGTGCCCGTCATCTTTTTCGCTCAGCTGGTATTCGGATGTGTGTGTGCCGGTTATCATTCGCCAGCAGCCGGTGGAGTCTATGTCCATGGCATGTATGTCCCTTACATCTACGGGTTCCGCTGTTATGGGTTGGAAGCGATGCCGGCGGACGTTGTTTGCGTAAAATTCCTTGTTCCGGGTAAGTATGACTACTTGCCCCTTGGGGCCGACACTCATCTGATAATTGCCTGAAAACCGTGGGTGGTGTTCATATCTGCCTGTGTCTATGTTCCAGCAGTCTATGCCGAAGTTGGTGTTTATCCATACGCATCCGTCCTGTGAGCCTCCTATCCCCAGTACCATGGCCCCGGCTGCGGCTTTTACCTCGGGGCGGTCTGTAAAGGCTACTTTGGATCCGTTGCCGTCCAGAATGCTTAGTCCGCTGTAGGTGCCTGCCCAGATGTAACCCCGGCAGTCCTGATATACTGACAGTACGAACATGGATGAGAGTCCGTCCCTTATGTTTACTGAGTGCCAGGTCTGTGCCTGTGCAGTTGCCTCAAGAAAAAAAATAATGTCAGGAAGAGTTTCATTTTCAGGTTAATTCTCATGTACGGATAGTTGGTCAGTTTATTTGAGATGACGGCACAAAGTTAGCCTTTTCTTCCGTAAATAATGAAAGAAAAGACGCTAAAATGACCTTTCTGTCTCTAACTTGTACACTACTGTCATAAATCAGCAGTCTCTGTTCCCTGACTCTGAACGCTGACTCCTGATCCGGACTCAGTTTTTCCTCAAGAAGAGGCTGTGGGTGATGCAGCGGGGGAATTCCTCCTGATAATGTGTTACCATTACGAGGGTTTTGTGCGGGCGGCTGCAGAAGGTGTCGATGATGTCCTTGACAAGGGCACGGTTCCTGAGGTCGAGTCCGTGCAGGGGTTCATCCAGTATCAGCAGTTCGGGATCCTTGACAAAGGCGCGGGCCAGGAGACAGAGGCGCTGTTCGCCGCTGCTGAGTTTGAGGAAGGTGCGGTCAGCGAGGTGTTCTATTCCGAAGATGCTCATCCAATGGAGACAGATCTGTTTCTGTTCGGGCTTGGGGCGGGTATAGAGACCTACTGAATCGGTGAGGCCGCTGGCTACGATATCGATGGCAGGGAGGTCTTTGAGGTAGGCACGGTGCATTTCGGGGCTGACGTATCCGATGTGCCGCTTAATCTGCCAGATGCTTTCGCCTGAGCCGCGGCGGTGGCCGAAGAGACGGATGTCACACGCATAGGCTTGCGGGTTGTCGGCACATACCAGACTGAGCAAGGTACTTTTGCCGGCTCCGTTCTCGCCGCTGAGTGCCCACTTCTGACCTTCGTTGACGGTCCAGTTGAGTTCCTTTAATATGGTGCGTGCACCGTAGCGGATGCTTACATTGCTGAACCGGAGGATTTCTTCTCCGTTCTGTGGATAGAAGTCTTCTTTTTTCAGATCCTTATAAGGCAGGCTGTGTATCCATTCGCGTTTCCGGGATGAGAGTGTGGGGAGTTTCTGTTGCTGTAGTTTTCGGCGGTAATCCTGTAACGTTATCTTGGGCAGTATGTGCAGTTCCTCTACGGGGATGACATGTGTGATAAAGTCAGGGATTTCATCAACCTTGCTAAGTACCAGTATGATAAGCAGGTATGTTTCTCTTGTAAGTTGTTCCAACAGATCTCTCAGCTGGTCACGGGTCTGGGCATCCAAGCCGATGAAGGGGTTGTCCATGATGAGAACGCGGGGGCCGGTGCCGAGTGTCTTGGTAAGTTGAAACTTACGCAGTTCGCCACTGCTGAGTGAGATGATGTATTTATCCATCAAGTCATTCAGGTGAAATATGTGTGTAAGCTTATTTCTGAGTTCTGTACGCTGCTGTCGGGCTGCCTGCTGTTCTTCTTCGGAGAGTCCGCGACCGATGGATTCGTCGGCTTGACGGAAGGCTTCCCGCAGGAGCTGTCCTACGGTGGGGGTGTTCTCGTCTATGTCATGCTGGTTCCATCGCTGCTGATAGTAATAGGTCCCGTCTGTGTCGCCGTATGAATCACGGAAGGTGATATATTTCAGGTTCTCGCTGACCATCCGCAGGGGGCTGGGGGAGAAGTCGTACCAGACTTCGTTCATAAGCAGTGGATAGTGTCCTGTCAGGACTTCTATAAGCCGGCTTTTTCCGGCTGCGTTGTCACCTGCAATGGCTATCTGCTCGCCTTGCCGGATCTCTAGGTTGATGGGCTCTGCCATCCGCCAGTCCGGGTGGCGTGTTATTCCGTTTGTTATCTTAATCATTTATCCGGTCTTTGTTTTTGGATGCGAAGTCTTTCCAGGAACGGTACTTGACATCGGTTTGCGGACGGTTCATCTGCAGGAAGTGGCAGTAGGCCGCGCCTAAGGCGTCGGTCGCGTCAAGGTACTTGCCCATCTCTTGCTTGTCAAGCTTGAGCATCCGGCGAAGCATATCCGCCACCTGCTCCTTGCTGGCATTACCGTTGCCGGTGATAGCCATCTTAATCTTGGTGGGGGCGTATTCGGTGATAGGCACCTGCCGGTGGATGGCTGCTGCCATAGCGGTTCCCTGTGCGCGTCCGAGCTTGAGCATGCTCTGTACGTTTTTGCCGAAGAAGGGAGCTTCGATGGCCATCTCGTCCGGCAGATAGGATTCGATGATGCCGCTTACCCGCTCGAAGATGTGGCCCAGCTTGAGGTAATGGTCTTCGTACTTGCGAAGGTCTATTACTCCCAGGGCTTCCATCCGGGCGCTGCGGTCCGTTACTTTCAGGACTCCATAGCCCATGATGTTGGTGCCGGGGTCGATGCCTAGGATTATCTTTTCCAAAATTTTTGTCTTAAACCGTTCTTTTTAGTGTGCAAAAGTACAAAAATATCTTAAATAATAAGCTAATAAGCATATTTTTCTTGTACAAGAGAACCTTAATTTCAGGAAATCGCATTATCTTTGCGCTGACAAAAACATGAGACAGATGAAAAGAATACTGATTATAGTTCTATGTGTGATGACCGCATCGGTTGCCGATGCTCAGGTTCAGAGACAGAAAGTAAGTACCAGTGAGGTGAAAGTCACCGGTACTACGAAGGCGGAAAACTATGCTGAGATTAAATTTGACACACTGCGTCATAACTTCGGCAAGTTCAGTGCCTCAAACCCAATTGTGAAATGCAGTTTCCGTTTTAAGAACACAGGTACCGCTCCGCTGGTAATCCATCAGGCCTTTGCCAGTTGCGGCTGCACCGTTCCTACCTTCACCAAGGAACCGGTCAAGCCGGGCGATACGGGTGTTATCGATGTTACATACAACGGTACTGATAAATTCCCCGGTCATTTCCAGAAGACTGTTACTGTCCGTTCCAATGCTGTTACGGAGGTTACACGTCTGATTATTGAAGGTGATATGGAGCAGTAATTGCTCCTGCCCCATAACTGAATAATCTTTCCTCCCCGCTAAGGACCGCATATCCGTAGCGGGGAGTTTCTAACCCTAAATTCAGATTTCGTGGCTAAATCCAAGATCGAAAGCAAAGGTAGCGTCAATATCAAGAACAAAAAAGCTGAGTTTGACTATCTGCTACTGGACAAGTACACGGCCGGTATTGTGCTGACCGGTACTGAGATTAAGAGTATCCGCAAGGGTAAGGCCAGCCTGGTGGATACTTATTGTTTCATCCACCATGACGAGGTGTGGGTGAAGAATATGTATATAGCCCAATACGAGCAGGGCTCTTATAATAATCATGTGGAAAGGCGTGATCGCAAGCTGCTGCTGAACCGCAAGGAAATCCGGAAGATTCAGTCGGCGGTGAAGGCGCCCGGATTCAGTATTGTGCCCGTGTTGCTTTTTATTGACGATAACGGCAGGGCCAAACTGGATATTCACATCTGCCGCGGTAAGAAGGAGTATGACAAGCGCGAGACGCTGAAAGAGAAGGAGGACCGCAGGGATATGGCCCGTCAGTTCAAGAAGAATTTATGACTTGTTACAATACACACATTTATTGAATCAAATGAAAACAACAACTAAGTTAATTGCCGTACTGACCCTTCTTTGCCTGACGGGTTGCAAACAGAAGTATGAGTATCAGACAGTGAAGAATGACCCTTTGAATACCAAGATGTACACTTTGCCTAACGGACTGAAGGTATATATGTCCGTTAATAAGGAGCAGCCCCGTATTCAGACATATATTGCCGTTCATGCCGGCAGTAAGCATGAGCCAATGGAGACGACTGGTCTGGCTCACTACCTGGAGCATATGATGTTCAAGGGGAGTACCAACCTGGGTACAACCAACTATGAGGAGGAGAAGGTTCTGCTGGACAAGATATCCGATCTGTATGAGGTGTACCGGGTTACAACTGATCCCGAAGAGCGTAAGGCTATCTATCATCAGATAGACAGTATAAGCTATGAGGCCAGTACTTATTTCATTCCTAATGAATATGACAAAGTAATGGCCAATATAGGCAGTGACGGCAGCAATGCCTTTACCAGCAATGACCAGACGGTATATATGGAGGATATCCCCAGCAATCAGCTGGAGAACTGGGCCAAGGTGCAGTCTGACCGTTTCAAGAATATGGTGCTGCGTGGCTTCCATACTGAGCTGGAGGCTGTATATGAGGAGTATAACAAGTACCTGAACAGCGATTGGGACAAACTGTCGAATGCTATCTTCGGCGCTCTGACACCTACTCATCCCTACAATCACTCGGTGATTGGCCTGGGTGAGCATCTGAAGAATCCCAGCCTGAAGAATATCATGGCCTTCTTCCGTCAGTACTATGTTCCCAATAATGTGGCTATCTGTATGAGCGGTGACTTTGATCCCGATGAGGCCATGGACCTTATTACCAAGTACTTTGGCGACTGGGAGATGAATCCTGACTTGAAACAGCCTGAGATTGAGCCGCAGCCTGAGCTGACTGAGACGGTAGAGAGGGAGGTTGTGACTCCGAATCCTGAGTCTGTGGCTCTGACTTGGCGATTTGAGGGTATCAGCAGCCACCAGAATGATACACTGGCTTTGCTTACCCAAGTGCTTCACAACGGTAAGGCCGGTCTGCTGGATTTGGACCTGAACCTGCCACAGCGTGTGGTAGCCAGTGAGAGTGATATGATCCCGTACTGTGATTATTCGGTTTTGGTGCTGGTGGCTATGCCTCAGCCGGGCCAGTCATTGGAGAGCCTGCGCGAACTGCTGCTTCAGGAGGTGGAGAAACTGAAGAAAGGTGACTTCTCCGATGACCTGGTCAAGGGTATTATCACTGAAAAGAAACTGGCAGAGCAGCATATGCTTGAGGAAAACTCGGAGAGGGCCATGAAGTATGTGGATGCCTTTGTAAATGATGTGGACTGGGCTGATGAGGTGAATAAACTGGGGAGAATAGAGAAACTCTCCAAGGATGATATTGTGGCTTTTGCCCGCAAACACCTGAAGACCAGCAACTATGTATGCGTTTACAAACGTCAGGGTGAGGATAAGGATGTTAAGCCTGTACAGAAGCCTGCCATCACGCCTATTCAGATGAACCGGGATTCGGTCAGTGCTTTTGCCCGTGAGATTATGGATGCTGAAGTTAAGCCCATAGAACCCGTGTTTGTGGATCTGAATAAGGATATCACTTATCTGAAGGCCAAGGCTGACATTCCTGTTCTTTATCGCAAGAATGTGCTGAACAGTCTGTTCACCCTGAACTACCGCTTTGATATAGGTACGACATCTGAACTTGACGGTGGGATGAACCGCTACATTCCGCTGGCTGCCGACTATATCGGCTACTTGGGTACGGACAGTATGACTGCCGAGGAGATTCAGCAGGCCTTCTATCAGTTGGGCTGCCATTTTGATATCAGCTGTAACATGCGTACCACAACGGTATCGTTGACCGGTTTGCAGGAGAATATGGACAAGGCGGTGGCGCTGATGGAGAAAGTGCTGTCATCTGCCAAGCCTGACAGCGTGGCATTGCAGAACCTGATTATCACCAAGTTGCAAGAGCGGCAGAATATCCTGAATATGTTTGATGCCTATAGCCAGTTCCTGCGCCGCTATCTGTATTACGGTCTGCCTGGCGTGGAGCTGGAACTTACGGATGATGAATTGCGTAATGCCACTGGCATGGGCGCAAAGTTGGTTTCCCTTATCCGCAGTTTCCGTCAATACGAGCATATGGTTACCTATTACGGCCCGATGGAGTCCGCAGACTTGCTTACGCTTCTCAATAACGGGCATCAGTCAGAGGCTACGCTGGCCGTAGTGCCTGGAATGCGTGTTCCCGATATGCTGAAAACTAACGGGAATGAGTGCTTTATATTCCCATATAACGGTACGGCTAGCTTTGTAATGAGCCAGTATGCCTGCAATGCCATGCCATGGGATGAGTCTAAACTGGGGTTGGCCTATATGTATAACAACTACTTCGGCGCTGGTATGAATACGGTGGTGTTCCAGGAAATGCGTGAGAAGCGCAGCCTCTGTTACGGTGCCGCCGCGCACTATATTATGCCTGGCTACAAGGACCAGTTCTGTACCTTCACTACCACTATCCAGAGCCAGAATGACAAGTTGAAGGAGTGCATTGAGGTGTTTGACGATATCGTGAATAATATGCCTGTGAGCCAGACTTCATACGATGTGGCCAAGAAGGGTGTACTGACTCAGTTGAGCACGGAGCGTGTGAACGGTACCGCCTACTTCACTACTTATTTCAATGCCAGGGACCTGGGTATTGACTATGATGTGCGTAAGAAAATCTATGAGCAGTTGCAGGATATTACGCTGCAGGATATCGTCAGCTTTCAGAAAGCTAATGTGAAGGGGCTGCATTACCGCAGTGTTTTTGCAGGTGACCCGAAGGGGCTCTCTACTGAAGAACTGCAGCGCCTGGGTAATGTGAAGACGCTGACGGCTCACGAAGTATTTGGTTACTGATCAGAATGACAATAGAAAAGGTATTAGGAAGTGGTAAGCTGATGTTGCTGGACGGTGCCATGGGTACCATGATCCAGAGCTATCATCTTACGGAGCAGGATTTCAGGGGCAGCAGGTTCCTGGATATTCCCGGACAGATGCAGGGTAATAATGACATACTGGTCCTGACAAGGCCCGATGTCATTAAGGATATCCATCGCAGATACCTGGAGGCAGGGGCTGATATTATCACGGCCAATACCTTCAGCAGCCAGCGTATATCCATGGCTGACTATCATTGTGAACATCTGATAGGGGAACTGAACAGCGAGGCAGTAAGGATTGCGCGCGAAGCCATTACAGAGTATCAGGAAACGCATAAGGACCTGTCAGAGGAAAAATTCGTGATTGCCACAGTAGGGCCTACCAATAAGACCCTGTCTATGAGTCCTGATGTGAATGACCCTTCCTATCGTGCTGTTTCATATGATGATATGTATGAGGCATATAAGGAACAGATGCGTGTACTCTTCGACTGCCAGGCGGATGGTATTCTGCTGGAGACCATATTCGATACGCTGAACTGTAAAGCCGGCATCCATGCCTATCAGACAATACGTCAGGAAAGCGGAAAGGATATCCCCCTGATGCTGAGTGTGACAGTCAGTGACAAGGCGGGCCGATTGCTGAGCGGTCAGACCCTGGAAGCATTCCTGGCCAGTGTGCAGCATGCCCCCATCCTGAGTGTAGGCCTGAACTGCTCCTTCGGTGCGGAGGATATGATTCCCTGTCTGCGTACACTTGCCGAGAAAGCACCTTATTATATTACAGCCCATCCCAATGCCGGATTGCCAAATACCTTAGGCGGCTATGACCAGACTCCTGAGATGATGTTGGCGCAGATGCGTCAGTTTGTGGAGGAGGGGCTGGTGAATCTCATTGGCGGCTGCTGTGGCACAACTCCTGAGCATATCCGTGCTTTGGCTACGCTGAAATCCGGGACGCCGGGACGTATCCATCATCCTGTTCCCGTACCGGACTGTATGTGGTTATCCGGCCTGGAGCTGACGGAGGTCCGTCAGGACGCTGAGGCGTCCTTTGTGAACGTGGGTGAAAGATGTAATGTTGCCGGCTCCCGGAAGTTCCTGCGCCTGATTAAGGAAGGCGCATACGAAGAGGCCTTGGCCATTGCCCGCAAGCAGGTGGATGACGGTGCCCTGGTACTTGATGTGAATATGGATGACGGATTGCTGGATGCTGAGAAGGAAATGGGGCATTTCCTGAATATGCTGGCCTGCGATCCTGATATATACCGTGTCCCGGTTATGATAGACAGCAGTAACTGGGATGTAGTCTGCCGAGGATTGAAATGCCTGCAGGGAAAATGTATTGTCAACAGTATCTCGCTTAAGGAGGGTGAGGATGTTTTCCTGCGTCATGCCCGGGATATTAAAATGATGGGTGCCGCCGTTGTGGTAATGGCCTTTGATGAGACGGGACAGGCAGATACCTATGAACGTAAGATCGCGGTTTGTGAACGCTCTTACCGCCTGCTGGTAGATAAAGTGGGAATCTCGCCTCAGGATATCATCTTCGACCCCAACGTGCTGTCAGTGGCTACCGGTATTCCTGAACATAACTACTATGCGCTGGACTTTATCCGTGCTACGGAGTGGATCCGTAAGCATCTGCCGGGTGCTCATGTCAGCGGCGGAGTCAGCAACCTTAGTTTTTCCTTCCGCGGTAATAACTGGCTGAGGGAGGCTATGCACGCAGTATTTCTGTTCCACGCACAGCGGAAGGGTATGGATTTTGGTATTGTAAATCCCTCTGCCAAAGTGATGTACAGTGATATTCCTGAAGAAAGACTGAAAGTTATAGAGGATGCGTTGCTCAGGCCTGAGCAGGAGAATGTGGACAGGCTGATTTCCTTGGCTCAGGAGATTGCTGATGAGGCTGTTGATGTTAAGGAACAGCCTGCTGAGGAAGTAGTCAGGAAGACTGTTGAGGAGCGTCTGGCTGAGGCGCTGACTAAGGGTAATGCCGCCAACCTTGAGGCTGATCTTCAGGAAGCGATGGCTAAATATGAATTTGCGGTCAAGGTGATTGAAGGTCCGCTGATGGATGGTATGAATAATGTAGGCCGGCTTTTCGGTGAAGGCAAGATGTTCCTGCCTCAGGTGGTGAAGGCTGCTCGCTGTATGAAGCAGGCTGTAACCATCCTGCAGCCATATATTGAACAACAGAAGGTTAATAAGGCGGCATCGGCGGGAAAAGTCCTGCTGGCTACGGTAAAAGGTGATGTGCATGACATCGGTAAGAATATCGTTTCTGTGGTGATGGCATGTAACGGCTATGAGATTATTGACTTGGGGGTGATGGTACCTGCTGAGGAAATTGTCAGCAAGACACTGGAGCTGAAGCCTGACATTATCGGACTGAGCGGTCTGATCACACCCAGCCTGGACGAGATGATTAAAGTGGTCAGGCTGCTGAAGGAGGCTGATATCTCAGTACCCATTATGATTGGCGGTGCCACTACCAGCCCTTTGCATACGGCGCTTAAAATTGCTCCGCAATATGATGGTTCGGTTATCTGGGTGAAGGATGCCAGTCAGAACGCTCCGCTTGCGGCCAGGTTTATCAATCCGGTTACCAGGGATGAGGCCAAGGATTCGCTGCAAAGGGAACAGCAGCACTTGTGCGAACAGAATGTGCCGGCTGATGTGCTGAGTTTCGAGGAGGCTAAGAAAAGGAAACTGAAACTCTTTTAAAGGAAATGCACGTCAGTAATGACTTGCGACTTGACGTAGGCGTTCAGCTTACGGGTGATGTCGCCGTGCATCATCAGCAGGTTCTGTTTCAGGGCAGGACTTTTCAACTTGACCCATAGAATGGAATTCCGTACGTATATTTCGGTGGTGTAGCGGCTGATGCTTTCGCCCATGACTGCTGACCATGCGTTGGTGATTCTGTACTCCAGAAGAGGTGTCTCCAGACCTTCGCTTCTGAGAAACTGCATGAGCAGATCACCTAGTTGTTTGGGTTTGTTCCTTATCATAATGTTACGTTTCCGTTCTTGACATGAAAGATGCGGTAATCTCCGCTGGTCTTCTGAAGAATACTGTCCAGGTGATCCCTGTTGGTATCCGTAATGAATATCTGCCCGAACAGGTTGTCGCTTACCAGCGAGACAATCTGCTCAACTCGCTCAGCATCCAGTTTGTCGAAAATATCATCCAGCAGGAGTAGGGGAGTTGTCCTGCTGCCTGTTCTGCGCAGGAAGTCGAACTGAGCCAGTTTGAGCGCGATCAGGAAGGTTTTGTTCTGTCCCTGAGAGCCTTCCCGCTTGATGGCATAGCCGCCCAGAAGCATCTCCAGGTCGTCCTTGTGTATTCCATGCAGGGAATAGCCTACAGCTTGGTCACGGAAACGGTCCCGGGTAAGCTGTTCGAGCAAGGGACCGCGCTGGCAGTGGGAGACATAGCGCAGTTCCACCGCCTCCTTTTCCTTGGATATGTGGTTATAGAATTGCTGGAAGATGGGTGTGAAGTCCCGTATGTATTCCTGCCTGCACTGGTAGATGTATGCTGCCTCGCGGTCCATCTGCTCTTCCCAAAGTAGGAACATCTCCGGGTCGGGGGCTGTCTCTTCTTTCAGAAGGGCATTGCGCTGTAACAGGGCTTTGTTGTAGCGGAGCAGGGCCTCCATATACACCGGATTATACTGCGAGATAATGATATCCATAAAACGGCGCCTCTCCTCACTGCCACCTGCAATCAGGAAATGGTCAGCAGGCGATACCATCACCAGGGGAATCAGCCCGATATGCTCAACCAGACGCTTGTACGCCTTCTTACCCCTGCGTACCACCTTCTTCTGTCCGCGACGGATTCCTATATGTATATCCTCCTGAGTACCATCCTCATCCTCATAGATTCCGCCCAGAGACATCAGGTCCTGATTATGCAGGATGCACAGGGAGTCCTGACTTGTGGCATAGCTCCTGCACAGACTGAGAAAGTGGATGGCATCCAGCAGGTTGGTCTTCCCTTCGCCGTTCATCCCCAGAAAACAGTTAATCTTGGGAGAAAGGTCTATCTCGCATGAGGGAATATTCCTGTAATTGATTATTGAAAGGTGCTTGAGTATCATTTCGAACGCAAAATTACATCATTTATTTCTATTTAAGCACATGAAAAGGAAAATATCTTTGTTGAAATTTCATCATCTGCGATATTTTAGCTATTTTTGCGCGTAATTTCGGTTGAACAAAAGATAAATTATTAAATAAAATGGCAAAAAACAACAAAAAAAACTACGAGGTAAACGAGTTTGATGAAGCACTGGTTGCCTCCAAGTCATTCTTCGAGAAGAACAAGAATGCGATTGTCTATGGCTGTGGTTCCGTACTTGTTATTATCATTGCGGCCCTGCTGATTCACCAGTTCTACATTGTTCCCCGTAGTAACAAGGCAGATGAGAGCCTGTTCGCTGCCCAGGAACTGTTTATGAACGGCGAGTTTGACAAGGCGCTGAACGGTGACGGTCAGAACATGGGTTTCCTGGCTGTAGCGGATGAGTTCGGCTGCACCAAGGCTGGTAACCTGGCTCACCTGTATGCAGGTCTTTGTCTCTATCAGACCGAGAAGTACCAGGAGGCTATCGATCAGCTCGAGGACTATAGCAGTTGTGGCGATGACATGGTAAGCCCTTCCGTTATCGGTACTATCGGTAACTGCTATGCTGAGCTGGGTCAGAATGAGAAGGCCGTTGAACTGCTTGTAAAGGCTGCCAAGAAGGCTGACAACAATACGTTGAGCCCTCTGTACCTGATTCAGGCCGGTCAGATTTACGAGACTCTCGGTCAGGCTGAGAAAGCACTTGACTGCTACAAGCAGATTAAGAATAAGTACCAGCAGAGCATGCAGTACAGCGAGATTGACAAGTATATTGAGCGTGTAACGAAGTAAATTATGGCTTCCGCACTACACAATCTCTCAGATTACGACTTCGCTTCCGTACCCAATGCTGCCGATATGAGGTTCGGCATTGTGGTAAGTGAATGGAACAGTAAAATCACAGGCGCCCTCTTACAGGGCGCTTTTGATACACTTACACTTCATGGGGCCAAGGAGGAGAATATTATTGTCAAGACTGTCCCCGGCAGTTTCGAGCTGATTTTCGGCTCGGCCGCCTTTGTCAACTCAGGCAAAGTGGATGCTGTTATTGCAATCGGGTGTGTCATCAAGGGCGATACTCCTCACTTTGACTACATCTGTCAGGGTACTACGCAGGGCTTGTCTGAACTGAATGCCACCGGAAAGGTGCCCGTAATATACGGTTTGCTGACCTGCAATACAATGGAGCAGGCCGAGGAGCGATGTGGCGGAATGCTCGGCAATAAGGGTGACGAGTGCGCCGTTACCGCCATCAAGATGGTGGATTACAGGAGAAACCTAATCAGTCTTTAGGACTTTCGGGCTTCTTTCTCTTCTGATTACGCCCCTGTTTCTGTCCCTGTTTTTGTCCCGGCTTCTGACTTGATCTCTGATTATTATTGTTATGCTTCCCTCTATTGTTGCCGTTCCTTTTGGAATGGCAATTTTTCTTTTTCTTTGTATCCTTGTTGTAAGCAGGGCCTTCACCCAATGATTCAGGGATGGGAAGTTTCTCCACGTCCTTTTCCAGGAATCGCTCGATACGTGCGAAATACTGCTGGTCCTTGTCTGATACCAGGGTGATGGATCGCCCGTTTTTCCCGGCTCTGGCTGTACGGCCGATACGGTGTACGTAGTCTTCCTTGTCATGAGGCACATCATAGTTGATAACCAACTGTATATCATCTATGTCAATACCACGGGCTACAATATCCGTGGCAACCAGGATGTCAATTTTGCCGCTACGGAACTGATACATTACCTCGTCACGTTCAGACTGGTCCAGGTCACTGTGCATGGCCTTGGCTTTATAGCCTGCCCTGATAATACTGATGGCCAGGTCCTTTGTCTTGACCTTGCTGCTGGTGAATATGATGACCCTTTCAGGCTTGTGCTCCCTGAAGATTTCCTTTACAATACCCAGTTTCTGTGTCTCATAGCAGATGTAGGCATTCTGCTGAATACCCTCAGCCGGTTTGCTTAGGGAGAGTTTTACTTCCACCGGATCCTTTAGCAGCTGATGAGCCAGTTGCAGAATATCCTTGGGCATGGTGGCGCTGAACATGATGGTCTGATGCTGAGGGGGCAGCTGCTTGGCAATCTGCAGGATGTCATCGCAGAATCCCATATCCAGCATGCGGTCTGCCTCATCCAGAATGAAGAAGGAGACACGGCTCAGATCTATATTGCCTAATGTGATATGACTGATTAATCTTCCCGGGGTAGCAATGATGACATCGGCTCCGCTTTGCATGCCGCGTTTCTCCTGTTCGTAGCGTATGCCGTCATTACCGCCATAAACGGCTATGCTGCTGACATTGCTCAGGTAGTATGAGAAGCCCTGCATGGCCTGGTCAATCTGCTGTGCCAGTTCGCGGGTAGGGGACATGATGACGCAGTTGATGGCATCCTTGGGATAACCTCCGTCCTGTAACAGGCTGAGTACGGGAAGCAGGTAGGCTGCGGTCTTTCCTGTTCCGGTCTGTGCAATACCCATAATATCCCTGCCTTCCAATATCGGCGGAATGGAGTGTTCCTGAATAGGAGTTGTCTCGGTGAAGTTCATATCATCGAGTGCGTCAAGTACCAAGTCGTTTAAGTCTAAATCGTAGAAATCCATTGTGTTCTTGTTATCTGGGCGCCTTTTTGTAAAGATACCAGGCAATAAAGGTGAATAATATGTTAGGTATCCATGCGGCAAGCATGGGATATAATCCGGCATTGATGCAGAATGAGGCTGAAACCGTCTGCAACAGGATGTATGTGGCACTTAATCCTATTCCTATACCCAAGGCCAGTCCCATTCCTCCCTTGCGTTTGCGTGATGACAGGGACATGCCTATTGTGGAGAGGATGAATGCCGCGAACGGGGCAGCAAAGCGCTTGTGGTATTCAACCTCAAATACTTTCAGGTTCTTGCTGCCTCTGTTCTTCTGTTTCCCTATGTAGGCGAGAAGTTCTTTATTGGTCATTGTCTCCTGCATGTTACGGGTAAACAGAAAGTCATTGGGCTCAATAGCAATGACTGAGTCAATGCTGTTGTAATGTGTGATCTTCTCGCGGTATCCGTGCAGTTCACGTATGGTCACATTGTTCAGCCTCCACTGGTTGCGTACATCGCTCAGGGTGTCATACTTGACAGTGCTTGCGGTAAGGTGTGAAACCAGTTTCTTACCTTCAAACTTGTCCAGATTAAAGTGGATGCCTGTCTTGCTGATGCCGTCAAAGTGTTCCATATATGCGATGACACCGTTTTCCAGCTGTAACTGTACGCGGTCGGCATAGGTTGGATTTTTCTTATTCTTCTTATACTGGCTCTCGAAGGCCAGACGCTTGATGCTGCCGCGCGGTATGACCTCAGAACCCAAATAGAAGGTAACGCAGGCAATGATAAGCGAGCTGATGAGGTAGGGGACCATGAGCCTCCTGAAACTCATACCTGTACTTATCATGGCGATAATCTCGCTGTTATCTGCCATTTTCGAGGTAAAGAAGATTACGCTGAGGAAGACAAACAGCGAACTGAACAGATTCACATAATAGGGGATAAAGTTCAGATAGTAGGTAAAGAGGATTCCCTTCCAGGGAGCGTGATTGGTTGTGAAATCATCCACATGCTCATTAAAATCGAATACGACGGCAATACTGATAATCAGCAAAATGGAGAAAATGTAGGTCCCCAGGAACTTGCTTATCAGGTATTTGTCTATCCGTTTTAAGAATGGAATCTTCATGACCTGGCTGTTATAGTCTGTTTGTTACCCTGCGTATCATACCGCTTTTCCAAGTTGAGTAGTCACCTGCCATAATATGTTTTCTGGCTTCCTTAACCAGCCACAGGTAGAAGGCCAGGTTATGTATGGAGGCAATCTCCAGTGCCAGCAGTTCCTGTGCCTTGAACAGGTGGTGCAGATAGGCACGTGAGTAGAATACATCCACGTCTGCTGTTCCGTTGGGGTCGATGGGCGAGAAGTCATCCTCCCATTTCTTGTTACGCATATTCATGATACCTTCGCTGGTGAAGAGCATGGCATTGCGTCCGTTACGGGTGGGCATTACGCAGTCAAACATATCCACGCCGCGTTCTATGGCTTCCAGCAGGTTGGCCGGTGTTCCCACACCCATCAGATAGCGCGGCTTGTCCTTGGGCAGTATTCCGTTGACTTCCTCAATCATCTCATACATCACATCGGTAGGCTCGCCTACGGCCAGACCTCCTATGGCATTTCCGTCAGCTCCCTTGGAAGCTATGTATTCGGCACTCTGCCTGCGCAGGTCCTTGAAGGTGCATCCCTGTACGATGGGGAAGAGGCTCTGACTGTATCCGTACAGCGGTTCCGTATCGTTGAAACGCTTGAAACATCTGTCCAGCCAGCGATGTGTCAGTCCCATGCTCTTCTTGGCATAGTTGTAGTCGCTGGTTCCTGGAGGACATTCGTCCAGGGCCATGATGATGTCGGCACCGATGCTGCGTTCGATATCCATTACCTTTTCGGGGGTGAATATATGCTTGCTGCCGTCTATGTGGCTGCGGAAGGTGCACCCTTCCTCAGTAAGCTTTCGTATTCCTGTCAGTGAGAATACCTGAAAGCCGCCACTGTCCGTCAGGATAGGCCTGTCCCACCCGTTGAACTTATGCAGTCCTCCGGCCTTCTCCAGAATAGAAGTTCCGGGGCGGAGGTACAGGTGATAGGTGTTGCCCAGGATAATCTGTGCCTGTACCTGTGTCTTAAGGTCATTGACGGTAAGTCCCTTTACGCTTCCTACGGTTCCCACTGGCATGAAGATAGGTGTCTCTATCTGTCCGTGATCCGTGGTGATCAGGCCGGCACGTGCCGATGTCTTGTCGTCTGTATGTAATAGCTGGAATGTCATGTTACCGGGCGTCCTTCTTTTCTTCCTCAAACTTGAATTCTATGGCATTCCTGACTTTCTCGTTCAGCAGGGCGAAGTCCAATACATCCGCTATTGTCTCTACGTAGTGGAAAGTTTGGCGGCCAGGATTTTCTCCTTTATTCCGCCTACGGGCAGTACCTTTCCGCGTAGCGTAATCTCGCCCGTCATGGCCAGATTCTTGCGTACCTTCCGCTGTGTCAGAATGCTGGCAATACTTGTGGCAATAGTGACGCCGGCGCTGGGTCCGTCTTTTGGAACGGCACCCTCGGGTACATGAATATGGATATTGTAATTGTCAAAGATGCGGTTGTCGATATTCAGTTTCTCGGCATGTGCCTTGATATACTCAAGTGCCAGCATGGCGCTCTCCTTCATCACGTCGCCCAGATTACCTGTAAGGGTCAGCTTGGCTCCCTTACCTTTGCTGAGACTGGTTTCTATGAAGAGGATCTCACCCCCTACGCTGGTCCAAGCCAGACCTGTGACTACCCCGGCAAACTCGTTACCCTGATAGATATCCCTGTTGAAGAGGGGCTTGCCCAGAAGTTCCTCAATATAGCTCTCGTTGAGCAAAAGCTTGTCCTTAATCTCACCTCTTGCAACCTTCAGGGCTGTCTTGCGGAACAGCTTGTCAATCTGTTTCTCCAATCCGCGCACGCCACTCTCACGGGTGTATTTCTCTATGATGAATTCCAGTGATTTCTTAGGAAGCCTCAGATTATCGATATCCTCAAGTCCGTTCTCCGTTTTCTTTTTGGGAACCAGGTGTCGTTTGCCGATTTCCACCTTCTCCTCGGTGATGTATCCGCTCAGTTCTATAAGTTCCATTCTGTCCAGCAGCGGGCGGGGAATGGTATTGGTGTCATTTGCCGTGGCTATGAACATTACCTGGCTGAGGTCATAGTCCATGTCCAGATAGTTATCATGGAAGGTACTGTTCTGTTCGGGATCCAGCACCTCCAGCAATGCCGAGGAGGGATCGCCATGCACGTTGTTTGTCGAAATCTTGTCAATCTCGTCAAGGATAAACACGGGGTTGCCGCTTCCTGCCTTCTGCATACCCTTGATAATACGGCCCGGCATAGCACCGACATAGGTTCTGCGGTGACCGCGAATCTCACTTTCGTCATGCACACCACCCAGGCTTATCCTTACATACTTCCTGTTCAGGGCATTGGCAATACTCCTGCCAAGACTGGTCTTACCGACTCCTGGAGGGCCGTACAGACAGATGATGGGACTCTTCCTGTCCTTCCGCATCTTCAGAACAGCCAGATGTTCCAGGATACGTTCCTTCACCTTTTCCATACCGTAATGGTCATGATTCAGAATCTTCTCCGCATTGGCGATGTTCATGTTGTCACGTGTATATTCGTTCCAGGGCAGCTGGATAATCGTCTGCAGATAGGTCAGTTGCACGTTGTAGTCAGGCGACTGGATGTTTATGCGTCCCAGTTTGGCCACCTCCTTGAGGAAGTAATCACGTGTGTCCTGGCTCCATTTCTTCTTCTCAGCCTCATCGCGCAGCTTGGATATATCCTCCTGCTTGGCCGAGAATTCATCCTTGTTGCCTAGCTCGGCCTGGATGTTCTTCACCTCCTGCATCAGGAAGTATTCACGCTGCTGCTGGTCCAGGTCGGACTGTGTCTTGCGTTCGATGTTGCGCTTGATGTTGGCCAGATCCAGCAGGTTGTTTATAATGCGGATACAGTTGGCCAGTCTGTCATGCTCAGTCTGGCAGGAAAGCAGTTTGTATTTCTGCTTCACGTCAATGGGCAGGTAGCTGCAGAAGACGTTCAGCATAAAGGTGGATGTGGAAAGTCCGTTCAGGAAATTGGTGACTTCTGACGGATAGCTGTCCAACAGATGTGTGAGATTGTTGAATTTCTCCTTCAGAATGTTCAGCATGGCAAAGTACTCCTCTTTCTCCGAGGCGGCGGGCATGATGTCTGTCCTATCCTTGACCACACCTTCATATCCGTTTCTGGTATGATTGAATTCTATAAGTTCCACCCTGTTCATTGCCTGCAGCAACGCTGTATAAGTATTGTCAGGCAGCTTCATCAGGTGAATCAGCCTGCACACGCATCCTAATGGGTACATGTCATCCAGATAGGGCGAGTTTACATCCTCCTGCTTCTGTGTGAATGTGGCTATTATACCATCTGTCTTCTCTGCCATCTTTACGGCCTTGATACTGTTAGACCGTCCTACGCTAATGGGAATGATGGTGCCGGGGAACAACGCATTGTCCCTTAGTGGAAGTATAGGCATTTTACCTTCATTGTGCTGATGAATCAGTTTTTCCGAGTCAGGATTGAATTCGGCAACGAATGAAAGATGTTGCGGTTTCTTGAATTCTAACATATATGTTTACAAGTCATTTTGTGAGATGCGATATTTTTTAAAGTGTGCAAAGATACATAAAATAATTCACTATTCTGTTTGTATGTATATTAAAATTATGTTTAATGGCATTTTTGTTTCCCCAACATTTCCATTATTAATATATTTTGCGTACTTTTGCACACGTTTTGATTAAAAATACATTTGAATGAATTTATATTTAAGGTACTTCGATAACGAAGTTTTCGCATATTCCATTGACGAGGCTTTTGATTTTCTTGATTCCATCCCCGAGATTGTACTTGATGATTTCCTGATGAATGATATTGTCCAGTATGTGGAGAGTCCCAACATGTACCCTAAGAGATATAAGGTACACGGAAAGGCCTATTTCATTATTATCAAGACAACTGCAGCCAGCATGGAGGAGTTCAAAAGCAATGGAGCTGCCGCCCACGGTGGACAGTCGGATCTGCCTAAGACGAAGTCGGATCCCTTCTCGGATTACAATCCCGGATGGTATGACGGTTCCGTTATGTTCAAAAGGGTGATACCTATACCACAGACCCAGAAGTTCCAGTATGTGGATACCTTCTTTGTGGCCCGTGTAAAGGCTGTCAGCAAGCAGGACTGCTATAATAAGATAATAGACCATCTGCGTTCCCGCAACGATATAGACACAAGAAGTCAGTTTCCCAGCATTAAAGGACGTAACTTTGAGTGCGTGTACCACGGAATGGAAATTGATTAAACCCGCCATTTCCTTTCTTTTGTGAAGCCGAACCTGCTGTTAGTTCCCCTGTTTTGGGGTTGTTGTGTTTTTGCCTATGCCGACAAGAGGCCTAAGACAGAAATAGAGAAGCATTATGCCCAGGAATATATGATACCTATTCCTGACCCCCAATACCAGCCGGATATGCCGGATAGTCCCCTGAAGCCTGTTCCTGAAATCAGGCTGCATAATATCAGGCCGCATAGGGAACCCTCGACATACGGAATCGATGTGTCTCATCATCAGGGTTCCATCAACTGGAATATGGTTGCCACAGATACTAATGCCAGTTTCGTATATATCAAGGGAACGGAATCCACCTCGCATATTGACGATGAGTATCAGCGTAATATCAGCGAGGCCCGTCGGATGGGAATTCCTGTGGGTACGTACCATTTCTTCAGCCCCAAGGCCAGCGGCTTGATCCAGTTCCAGAACTTCTCATCCAATTTCGATATAAAGATGCAGGATCTGATTCCTGTCGTGGATGTTGAGCACAGGGGCAAGGTGTCTCTGGCATATTTCCATACACAACTCAAGACCCTGCTCGAGGAGATAGAGCGGGCCTACGGTGTAAGGCCCATCATCTATACGGGCGTCAATTTCTACAACAAATACCTCTCCGGAAAATACAGGAAGTACAAATTCTTTATTGCCCGCTACAATTCTGACGAGCAGCCCGAACTATGTGATGATGTGCCCATTGTCCTGTGGCAGTTTACCTCACAGGGTAATGTCAATGGAATCAGAGGCCATGTGGACCGTAGTTGTCTGTTGGATAACTACAGTCTGCATGACATAATGCTTCCCCGTTGATTAGTTACGGTTTATAGTTTACAGTTTACGGTTAATAACCTCTAACCTCTAACCCCTACAAATACGGATTATTCTTCAGCTCCCAGGCTACAGTACTCTTCGGGCCGTGTCCTGAATAGATGACCGTATCAGCCGGTAAGGTTATAATCTTCTTACGGATACTGTTCATCTCCTCATCCATGTTTCCGCCCGGAAGGTCCGTACGTCCTATGCTGCCCTGGAACAATGTATCCCCGGTGAAGATGGTCTTTGCCTCCTTAATGTAATAGCTCAGTCCACCGGGTGTATGTCCGGGTGTGTGCAGCACCTTGACAGTCGTCTTGCCTAACATGAATTCCTCACCCTCATCAATATACCGGTCAATGGCCGGAAGGTTCCAGTTCATGGAAAGGCGGAACATGCTTGTCATCTCAGGCACATCATGGTAGATGGGCTCCTAGGCCTTATGACACAACGGCTTCAGACCGTATTTTTCCTGAATGAAAGACAATCCCCAGATATGGTCAAAATGCATGTGGGTCTGAAGGGCGTACTTCAGATGAAGGTTTTCCCGGTCGATGAACTCACTTACCGCGTCATTTTCCCGGTTGTTGCTCATGCCGGCATCAATGATGGCAGCCTCCAAGGTCTCCTCGTCCCAAATAATGTAGGTGTTCTCTCCTACAGGGTTAAATGTGAATGCTTTAGTTAACATAGTTGCGTATATACAATTTTCTTGGTTTCAAAAAACGGTTCCTCAAAATAATCAGTCAGCGGATAGATCTCTGTCTGGTTCTTCAGGGGCAGTGTCTCATTTGCCAGCTCGCCACCCTTCAGGCAGATAATCCCGTTCGGCATTGCGTTTATCTGTTCCTTGCTGATGTTCTTACGGATAATCTTAACCAGATCAGCCAGCGGCATTACTGCGCGTGACACCACAAAGTGGAATTTCTCCTTGATTTCCTCCGCCCGGCACCATTGCGTAGTCACATTCTGAAGGGACAGCGCACCCGCAACCTCCTGGCAAACCCGGACCTTCTTGCCGATAGAGTCCACCAGGTGAAAGTGAGTCTCGGGGAACATAATGGCCAGTGGAATGCCGGGGAATCCGCCTCCCGTCCCTAAATCCATTACCTGCGTCCCGGGTTTGAAGCGTATCAGCTCAGCGATAGCCAGGGAATGCAGCACATGGTGCTCATACAGGTTGTCAATGTCCTTGCGCGATATGACGTTTATCTTAGCGTTCCAGTCATGGTAGAGCTCGTCCAGCTGCCGGAACTTGCTGATCTGATCCTCTGTCAGATGCGGAAAGTATTTCAGAATCTTATCCATCTGTGTACGGTTGTTATTTGTTGAAGTCGGCGGGGATGAGTCCCTTCAGTTCCCCATAGGAAAGTCTGGCGAATGTGAATCCTTCAGACCAAGGAGCTATATCATAGGGATTGTAGCAGAACAGGATGCTGTCTTTCTCCAGCAGGAAATTGCTGTCCGAGATATACACGTCACCCAGCGAGAAGATGCCCCTCTTCTCTATCAGTTCGTTTTCCGTTTTGCATTCGTTCTCACGGATGATTCTCTCCTTGATCATCTTCATGACCGCTTCCCGGTTCTTTCCGAAGAACTCCTCGCATGTTATCACCTTGCCCGTTTTCTTCCGGAAGTTGATATAGCTTTCCATCGCACCGCCATGAGCACCGCCGGTGTACATCTCTATTCTGCTGATATAGGCAACCACCCCTTCCGGCGCATTGTCTGCCAGCCGGCCTGTCTGATTGTACTCATAGGCATAGGTATCCATGTACTCATAGTCTGGATCATACAGTTCCCTGAGCTCTTTCTCGTATTCCTTTGACAGGGAGTCGGCAAACTGCTCCTTGGCTTTCTCGAAGGGCATTGTTGTGTTACCGAACAGGAATGTGCCCAACTGTCTGTTAATGTTGTTTGCAGCCTCACTTTCCCCGTCAGCATATCTCACTTCTATGTTAATGCTGTAATTGGGCAGTTCGCCATCCATGACTTTTACTTTCTTGCAGATACGGCTCTTCTTGAAAGTCAGTTCCTTTGTCTGATTGGCAGAATCCCCGTTTTCAACCGTTTGTTCCCGGTTGTTGTTTCCATTCCTGCCCCAGCATGAAGCCAGCAGCAGGGCAGCGATGAATAAAGACAGTCTATTTCTCATGTTTGAAAATGATATATAAGAATGCGACAATTCCCAGTACGAAGGGATAATACAGATAGGGCATAATCTCCAGCGGATTGATTTGTGCCAGTCCGGATGCTATCAGCATCTGCGCGCCATAGGGGATAATGCTCTGCGCAAAACAGCTGAAGGTGTCCAATATGCTTGCCGTACGCCTGGCATCAATTCTGTACATGGCAGATATTTCCTTTGCCAGTGAACCGGTTGTCAGGATGGCAATAGTGTTGTTGGCTGTGCAGAAGTCCGTAACCACTACCAGACCGGCTATGCTGAGCTCGGCTCCTGTCTTGTTTGATATCTTTGACGTCAGCTTGTTCTTCAGGTACTCAATGCCGCCCGTCTCCTTAATTACCTCAATCATTCCTCCGGCCAGCAGCGTAACGATAATCAGCTCGCTCATACCCATTATACCGTCGTTCATCGCCCCTGACCATTCTGCCAGTGTCAGCTTCTCGTTCAGGATACCTATTGCTCCAGCCAGTACAGTTCCCGATGAAAGTAACAGCATTACGTTCACACCGCATATAGCCGAACCCAATATATATATATAAGGTATAATAAGCAGGTAATTAATCTCCTTGTCAAATGCCGCTGCGCCCATTTCCTTTCCCGCTATCAGGTAGAAGACCAGTGTTATGATGGCCGAGGGCAGGGCTATCTTCAGGTTGTAGCGGAACTTGTCCTTTAGCCTGCACCCTTGTGTCTTGGTAGCCATGATGGTAGTGTCGGATATGAAGCTCAGATTGTCCCCGAAGTAGGAACCTCCCACTATTACAGCCACCAGCAGAGGGATGCTTTGTCCTGATTGCTCGGCTATGCCGCAGGCAATAGGTGTCAGGGCAGCTATGGTCCCCACGCTGGTGCCGATACTCAGCGATACAAAGCATGATGCCAGGAACAGTCCGCACAGCATCATATTCATTGGCATGAAACTAAGGGTGAGGTTCACGGTAGCCTCTATGGCCCCCATTTGTTTAGCCGTAGCGGCAAAGGCACCTGCCAGTATAAATATCAGCACCATCGTCATGATATCTTTTTTGGCAGCTCCTCTGGCCAGGACTTCAAAGCGCGACTCTATGTTTTTTCCCTTAATGATGAAAATGGAATACAGGCAGGCGGCCAGGAATGACACTATTATTGATGCGGCATAGAAATCACCGCAGACAATACTTGACGTGGTGTATATTGCCAGGAAAACCAATAGCGGACTGATTGCCAAAAGTCCCTTAGTGCCTTTTATTTTCTCTTCCATATGGCGAAATTACACATAAATATTGGTATTTAAGGTATGTTATATACACTTTTTGATGATTTGTGTTAAAAAAACATAGCGTTTTTGTGGGTATTTCGCAAAAATTGTATAACTTTGCAATATAAATTAAACATTAACCGTATATATCTTACATTTAAAAAATGGCTAAAATAGTTACTATGGGCGAGATTATGCTCCGCCTTTCCACCCCGGGAAACAATAGGTTTATCCAGTCAGATTCCTTTGATGTGAATTATGGCGGTGGGGAGGCGAATGTGGCAGTTAGCTTGTCAAATTTCGGACATGACGCCTTTTTTGTAAGTAAGGTGCCTGTTCATGAGATTGGCCAATCCGCTGTTAACAGTCTGAGGAAATTTGGCGTTCATACCAAGTTCCTGGCCCGCGGTGGCGAAAGGTTAGGCATTTATTATCTGGAGACCGGTTCAAGCCTTCGTCCCAGCAAGGTGATATACGACCGATATCACAGCAGTATGGGAGAAGCCCGTCCCGAGGACTTCGATTATGAGAAGATATTTGCTGAAGCTGACTGGTTTCATTGGAGCGGCATAACCCCCGCCCTTAGTGATACGGCAGCCGAATGTGTTAAGCAAGCCTGCATCGTTGCCAAAAGGATGGGAGTGGTGGTCAGCTGCGACCTGAATTTCCGCAAGAAGCTATGGACCCCCGAGAAGGCTCAGCGCATTATGCGCCCACTGATGCAGTATGTGGATGTATGCATTGGCAACGAAGAGGATGCTGAGAAATGCCTGGGTTTCAAGCCTGCATCGGATGTGGAGTCCGGCAGTACCGATGCCGACGGATATAAAAATGTCTTTACCAAGATGCAGCAGGAATTCAACTTCCGCTATGTTGTCAGTACCCTACGTGAGAGTTTCAGCGCGTCTGACAATGGATGGAAGGCTTTGATCTATGATGGCAAGGAGTTCTACACCAGCCGCAGATATCAGATTACTCCCATAGTTGACAGAGTGGGGGGCGGCGACAGTTTCAGTGCCGGTATTATACATGGTCTGGTTAATAAGATGTCACAGCGCGACGCCTTGGAGTTTGCTGTGGCAGCCAGTGCCCTCAAGCATACCATTCCAGGTGATGTTAATATGGTTAGTATTCAGGAAGTAGAGTCGTTGGTAGCAGGTCATACCAATGGCAGGGTTGACAGATAACAATTACGGAAATGGCAAGATTCGACAAGATACAGGTTTTAGGTAAAATGAAGGAAACAGGTATGGTTCCTGTTTTCTATCATGCTGATATTGAGGTTGCCAAGCAGGTGATACGTGCCTGTTATCAGGGCGGCGTACGTGCATTCGAGTTTACCAACAGGGGCGATTTTGCTCACGAGGTTTTTGCCCAGTGTGTAAAGTTTGCCGCTCAGGAATGTCCTGAGATGGCTATGGGTGTCGGCTCTGTTGTTGATGCGCCAACAGCCAGTCTGTATATTCAGATGGGTGCCTGTTTTGTTGTCGGCCCGCTGCTGAATGCCGATGTGGCCAAGGTATGCAACAGACGCCAGGTTCCTTATTGTCCCGGTTGTGGAACTGTATCCGAGATAGGTTACGCCCAGGAATTGGGATGTGAGCTGACCAAGGTTTTCCCCGGTGATGTTTACGGACCTTCTTTTGTCAAGAGTGTGATGGCACCCTGCCCCTGGAGCAAGATAATGGTTACCGGCGGCGTTGCACCCACTCAGGAGAATCTTACCGCTTGGGTTAAGGCCGGCGCTTTCTGCGTAGGCATGGGCAGCAACCTCTTTCCCAAGGATGTTCTTAAGGCCGCCAACTGGCAGTATATAACAGACATGTGCAGCCAGTCCTTATCCTACATTGCCGCAGCTAAGAAGTAATTTTCATTCATTCATTTCCTTATTCCCTTAAATTGTTGTAATTTTGCCAACTGTAAATCGGTTGAGCAAGAATTATATGAGTAACAGGAATAAGAAGAATAAAGCACCCCGTTGGTTCGTTCCCGCCGGAATGGAGCCAACGGAAATGGACAGGATAATACTCGGGTGGCAGGAAAAGGGCAAATTGGTACCCACCCCCAGCCTTATTAAGACCCAGGAGCAGATTCAGGGCATCCGCAAAGCGGGCGAACTGAATACTGCCGTATTGGACTATGTGGCCGATCATATCTGTGAAGGTATGAGCACGCTGCAGATTGATAAGATGGTCTATGACTTCACCACCTCGCATGGCGGTGTTCCCGCTCCCCTTAACTACGAGGGCTATCCCAATTCATGCTGCACCAGCATCAATGATGTGGTCTGCCACGGAATCCCCAGTGAATATGACATTCTGGAGGAAGGTGATATCATCAACGTTGACTGTACCACCATCCTGAACGGCTATTATGCCGATGCCAGCCGTATGTTCATCATAGGTAAGACCACCCCTGAGCGCAAGCGTCTGGTGGATATTGCCTGGGAATGTCTGAAGATAGGCGAGAAGGTCTGCTCCCAGCCCTACGTTTTCGTAGGTGACTTGGGCAATGCCATCGCCAACTATGCCCATAAGAACGGCTGTACAGTTGTCCGTGACCTCTGCGGTCACGGTGTAGGCCTTGAGTTCCACGAAGAGCCTGATGTGGAGCACTACGGCAAGAAAGGCTCCGGCATGTTGCTTGTTCCCGGTATGACCTTCACCATCGAACCCATGATCAACGCCGGTGACTGGCAAGTCTGCGGTGATGAGGAGGATGAGACCGGCTGGATTGTTCTTACTGAAGACGCGTCGGACAGCGCCCAATGGGAACATACCTATGTAATGACCGAGAACGGAGTGGAGATTTTAACTCACTAACGTGAGTTTAAGTTGACAGTTGACAGTTGATAGTTGACAGTTGACAGTTGATAGTTGACAGTTGACAGTTGATGGTTCGCTAACCGCTAATCACTAACCGCTAACCCCTAACCACTAACCGCTAACCGCTAACCACTAACCACTAAATGAAGATTATGGAAGAATTAAAACATAATAGTACGTCAATCGCCTCCCCCTCGGGGGAGGACGGGAGAGGGGTTTATATCCTTGGCATAGAAAGCAGTTGTGACGATACATCGGCAGCCGTCATCCGTGACGGAATCCTGCTCAGCAACGTAACCGCCAGTCAGGCGGTACACATGGAGTACGGAGGTGTAGTACCCGAGCTTGCCAGCCGGGCCCATCAGCAGAATATCGTTCCTGTTGTGGATACCGCACTCAAGAAAGCCGGCATCGAACGCGAGCAGCTCTCGGCCATCGCCTTCACACGCGGTCCCGGCCTGATGGGATCCCTCCTGGTAGGTGTCTCCTTTGCCAAGGGATTAGCCCTTTCCCTGGGTATTCCCCTCATAGATGTCAATCACCTTCAAGGGCATATCCTGGCACATTTCATCCACACTGAAGGCGATGACTATGTATCGCCCTCATTTCCTTTTCTCTGTCTGCTGGTAAGTGGCGGAAACAGCCAGATTGTCCTGGTGAAGTCCTATCATGAGATGCAGATTATCGGACAGACTATCGATGACGCGGCCGGTGAGGCAATAGACAAATGCTCCAAGGTTATGGGCCTGGGCTACCCCGGCGGCCCCATTATAGATAAACTGGCCCGTCAGGGAAATCCGGAGGCCTTCACCTTTGCCAAGCCCAATATCCCGGGGTACGACTATAGCTTCAGCGGTCTGAAGACCAGTTTTCTGTACTCCCTCAGAAACTGGCTGGCCGATGACCCCGATTTCATTCAGCATCATCTGAATGACCTTGCTGCCTCCCTTGAGAAGACCATCGTGGACATTCTTATGAAGAAACTCCGGCTGGCTGCCAAGGATCTGAAAATAAACCAGGTGGCAGTAGCAGGCGGTGTCTCTGCCAATAACGGTCTGCGCAACGCCTTCCATGACTATGCCCGCCGTTACGGATGGGAAGTCTTCATCCCCAAGTTCAGCTATACCACTGATAATGCCGCTATGATAGCCATTACAGGATATTATAAATATCTGAACAAAGAGTTTTGCCCTGTTTCAGCTCCTGCCTATAGCAGAAATGTGATTTAAACGGAAAAAAATAAGGTAAACTGTTTGGGATTCAGATAATTTATTGTACCTTTGTGCCCTGTTTGGAAGAAGTTGTATTTGGAATAGACTAAAAAGAAAAGGTAGAAATGTCTAAGATTTGTCAAATTACAGGGAAAAAGGCCATGATTGGCAACAACGTTTCCCACTCAAAGCGTCGCACTAAGAGACACTTCGACGTGAACCTGTTCACCAAGAAGTTCTATTATGTTGAGGAGGACTGCTGGATTTCACTGAGCATCAGTGCCGCCGGTCTGCGCTATATCAATAAGGTAGGTCTGGATGCAGCTCTCAAGAGCGCTGTTTCTCAGGGATTTTGTGATTGGAAAGATATTAAGGTAATTGGTTAATAATAAGGAGTACAAGTTATGGCAAAGAAAGCAAAAGGCAACAGAGTACAGGTTATTCTGGAGTGCACAGAGATGAAGCAAAGCGGTCTGCCTGGTACATCTCGTTATATTACCACCAAGAACAGGAAGAATACTCCCGAGCGTCTCGAGCTCAAGAAGTATAATCCCATCCTTAAGAAGATGACTGTTCATAAGGAAATCAAGTAATAAAACAAAAACAGTAAACTATGGCAAAGAAAACAGTGGCCTCTCTTCAGACTGGTAAGACTGACGGCCGTTCATATACCAAAGTTATCAAGATGGTAAAGAACCCCGAGACTGGTTCTTACTCTTTCGATGAGCAGATGGTGCCTAACGAGGCAGTAAAGGATTTCTTCAAGAACTAATCACAGGTTCTTATAAGATACATTAAACTAAAAAGGAGAGCAACTTCAGATATAGAGGTTGCTCTCCTTTTCTTTTTGACAATTAAAGAATCAACGGGAAATATAAATAAAGTTTAACCGCATCAACCTACTCTACAAATAAGACTTAATGTACTCAACAAGTAATACAAATAAAGCCTCAAAGCTATCAACTAAAATCGTTAAACTACAGTGTCAGTTCGTCAATCAGCAACAGGAATCCCATTCCCAGCAGGAACCCTACCGCTGCCGGCATTACAGACCATGCGCCTTTACCAGCCTCCATTCGCATGGCAGGAATCAGCAGCGACCATACGGATGCCGCTACCATCACGCCTGAGGCAAAGCCCAATAATGACTTCTGCAGCCGTTCGGACATCTCAGCCTTCATCATAAAGACAAAGGCTGAACCTATCATTGTGCCCAGCAAGGGAATCAGCAGTCCTATGGTCAATGCTGTTGTCATCACGGGGCGGTTTGTTATCTTATTGCCATTCTGATTATCTTATGCTCGGCGTTCATCAGGGTTGTTACCTGATAGGACTTGGTTCCAGGCTTGTTGGTATCCGAGCGTGAGATGATTTCCTGCAGGGTAAAGTTGGCGGCAAATCCGGTTGTTCCGTCGGACAGGGTCTGTTTGCGTACATCCATGTCGTTTTCTATGGTGTAGTGAAGTCCCATGACGTCGGCTGCCATCTTATTCTTGGCGAAGGATACTATCTGTTCGGGGGTGGCATCCTGCGTGCCGCAGAAGTTCTCCATCTTCTCTGGGATTGATTCTGAGATGAGTGTAAGATCCTGTTTGCTCATGGCTACGGTAAAGAAGTTCTCCAGGGCGCCTCTTATGATGGCTTTGTCCTGGGCGGTGATCTTCATGAGGCTCAGTTCATTCTTCCGCTCTGAAGCCTCCTCGGCGTATCTGCCGCTGGGATGGTCATTCAGGTAGAGGATGATAGCTTCCTCGGTGTTCTTCTTCCTGGCTTCTGCCCAGTCAATGGAGTCTATCATGTCCTCACATTCATGCAGCCGGCGGGAGTAGGGATGTTCGCTCATGAATTTCTGGATCTCGTCCCGACTGATGTTCTGTAGCATCCTGTTCCATTCTTCCGTCTCATCCAGCAGTACATTCAGGCGTTCCTTCACCTCCTGGTAATGTATGCTCTTGGGGTATTTGGCCAGGAAATCGTTGTAGTACTCGGGATTGGAGGTATTCTCCAGCATGGTGTATTCCCGTTCTTCGCGGTCGGAGCTGGCCTTGTAATCCATGTAATATATGCCGCCGATGATGATTACGATGATAAGGGCGACGGTAACGGAGAAGATGAGGGAACTGTTCTTCTTCCCTGCCGGCTTTTTCTTTTCCTGGCCGGTTTCCGGGGAAGCCTGTATTCCCAGTGTGTTGTCTTCTGATGTGTCAGCGGACAGTGGGGTGCCGCAGTGGGGGCAGGTGTCCTTTGTCAGAAGACAGTATTCGTTACAGTTGGGGCATTGTGTCAGATTGTCAGCGATATTGATTCCGCAATGTGGACATGTTCCGGCCATTGTTGACACTCTCTCACCACATTCAGGACATTTGATCATGCTCATGCTTTATAATGTTAAAATGTTAAAATGTTGAGATATTGAAATGTTATAATGTTAACCGGACGCTTCGCTATCCGATAATTATCCTCTTTTGTTTTTTATCTTTAGCCTGGCGATCCGTTTGGTTTTCTCATCCACTCTGTATCTGTTGTCGGACCTTCGGCCTACTACCCAGATGATGTCATCTCCGCAGAGGGCCAGGAGTTGATTCTCTTTTTCAAACCTTGTGGCCTTAACGTCTGTGAGATAGTCACTTATCAACTTCTTTCCTTTCATTCCGAATGGCACAAACCAGTCGCCTTCCCTTGCTGTGCGATAGGTGATGGGGGCGGTGAGTTTGTCCTTGTCGAAGTAGGCTGTCTCGGGCCCGGTTCCGGTGATGCGTTCCACTTCCTCCTGTATGATTTCTATCTCCCTCGGCTGATTGTCTTTATCTTGTAGTATCAGTCTGTCTCTGTCCTTCAGCATCCTGTGCGAACGGCTCTCCCATAACTTGCCGGAGGTGCTGTCCAGTGACTCGGTCATTTCTCTTAGTTGCGTATTGGTAAACCCGTAGTTCTTCAGCCACTCGTAGAGTAGGATGTCTGTATTCCCGCTTCCTTGCAGTAATGGGATGCTCATTTCGTTCTTTTTGACAACAACTCTCTCCAACTCTTCCTCTACTGCCTTCCGGTAAAGGGGAAGGCTGGATGCTATAATTGAGCAGGTATCGGAGAGTGTGCCGATGATGTTAGGGTTTATCTGTTTCAGCAGGGGGAGTATATCCAGTCGTATTCTGTTCCTTGTTGCCTCACGCTCCAGATTTGTGCTGTCCGTTACGTAGTCTTGGCTTATCTGACTAAGGTAAGACAGTATTTCCTCTCTGGTTACGCAGAGCAGGGGGCGTGCTATCCGGTTGCGTAAGGGATACATACCGGCCAGCCCTCTGATTCCAGTTCCCCTTATGAGGTTCAGCAGCAATGTCTCCGCCTGGTCGTTCCGGTGGTGGGCTACGGCGATGCACTGGGCATGGGTAGCCTCCATTTCCTCATAGAACCAGTTGTATCTCAGCTCCCTGGCTGCCATTTCTATGCTCACGTTGTTAGCGGCGGCATATTCACGGGTATTGAAGTGCTGTATCTTCAGGGGAATGTCATGCTGCCGGCACAGTTCAGTGACAAACTTCTCATCCCGGTCGGATTCTTCCGCTCTAAGATGGAAATTGCAGTGCAGTGCCTGAATCTGATAGCCGAGTTCCCGCAGGATAATCAGTAGGGCAACTGAATCAGCGCCCCCGCTTACTCCTATCAGTACCGGTTCGTTTTCCCTGAGAATCCGGTTGGCTTGTATGAATTTCCTTACGGTTTCTTTCACTTTATCTCGTTGATGATGCCTGAGGCGAGTGTGTCTCCCAGGTCAATAGCCTTTTGCAGGCATTTCCTGGCTTCGGCCTTGTTGCCCTTCTGATTGTAGCAGACACCCATGATGCGGTAGGGGTCGGGGAAGGACGGGTCTGCCTCTACGGCTTTTTTGGCGTATTCTATGGCATCGTCCGGCTTGCCTACTCTGTAATTGAGGGCAGCGGCTTCGGCATAGTATAGGGGTTCCTTGGGTTCCAGCATGATGGTTTTCTCGATGTCCGCAAGGGCCTGCGGGTACATTCTGGCCTTGATGGCCAGTTGTTCCCTTCTATAGTAGAAGTTGGCGTTCAGGTTTCCGTTTGACAGACGTTCGTAGTCGTTCAGCCCCAGGACGGCTTCTTTGTTCCTGCCAGCCTTGGCGAGTTCATTTGCCCTTATGAGGATGGTGTTGGCGGCTGCGGCGGGGTAGGGCGTGCTGTAGCAGGCCATGGCGCTGTCCAGCAGTTCCAGTACCTGGTCCTCTTTGTTCTGGATGATGTTGCACTGTGCCGCGCTCAGGAAGATATCTGCCGAGCGGAGGTTTGTCCCGGCGAGAGAGAGGAATTTACCGCGTGCCTCATCATAGCGCTTCAGCGCAAACAGGCAGTTTGCTTCCTGCTGTGTGTAGATGGGCAGCGGGTTGGCATTGTAGGCATTCTGAATTTCTGTGAGTGCCTTCTCCATGTTCCAGTCATTGAACTGGGTGTATGACTTGTTCAGGTTCAGGGAGTAGATGGCCCTTGACTTTGAAAAGTATATCTCGTCCTTCTGGATGCCTTCTGTGGCTAATGCTTCCTCGTAGATGCGCTCAGCTTCCTGGTAGTTGCCCGTTTCTGTCATGTACTCGGCCTTCAGCACTCTGCCCGGGCTGTTCTTGGGATAGCGTTGAATGAAATTGTCTATGCTGGCTATATAGCTGCTGCTGTCTTTCTTGTCCAGCAGGTACAGGTAGGTGAGTGCGTCTTCCTCAGTCCCGGGCAAGGCCTTGGGGATGTAAATGGCTTTCAGATCGCTGTTGCCGGCATCCATGGGCTTTATTCTGAGACCGTTGATGAAGCGGCTGTCAATGACGTAGGCTTTGGAGTCCTCCTTGGCTGAGAGCTGCAGAAGGCCTATCATCTCACCTTCCTCATTCAGTACGGCACTGTTCCTGAGGCGCTCGTTCCCGGGGTTTCCTATGGTGTAGTAACTGTATTCGCCCTTGAAGGTGTCCACCTTCTCTATTGTCGCCTCTGTACAGGGAGCATTCTTGCCGGCCTTGGCATAGGGCAGAATATAAACGTTGCGCTGTGCGGGGCTGGGGGCTGCTGCCTGGTGCAGGCAGGTAAGCTTGTCCTTGCCGCATGCTACCTGCATCCTGACTACGTTGTACATAGCATTGGCGCCCAGGATTTCCTTTACGGGGTATTCCTTCCCGGCGGCATCTGTCACTACGGCCCGGACGGCATGTTTCAGGGCATCGTACTCGGTCAGGACGGTTCCGTCCTGGTCTGAGAATACGCCCTGTGTCTCGGTCATCTCTCCATTGCGGTTATATACCATAACGGCCACCTGGGCACCTTTCACTTTCTTGAGCCACTTGGGAAATTGGGCCTGGCAGGGTATAATAAATAATGTATATAGGAGTATAATCAGTATTTTCTTCATCAAATTCAAGATTTATACATTCAAAATTCAAAAATAACTCGTCAACTCATGACAATAACTGCTTTGCGTTCATAATAGCGGCTTCTGTGATTTCGCTGCCGCTGAGCATGTGGGCAATCTCAGTTATCCTTTCCTCGTCAGACAGTTCCCTGATGTGGCTGTAAGTCTGGTCCCCGGTCTCTTCCTTATAAACCCGATAGTGGGTACTGCCGCAGGATGCAATCTGCGGCAGGTGGGTGATGGCTATTACCTGGTGCCTGTTGCCGGCTGTCATTTCACGCATGAGCGAAGCCATAGAGGAGGCTACCTTTCCGCTGACACCGGTATCTATCTCGTCAAAGATAATAGTGGGCAGGTTCTCCTTCTGGCTGGTAATGGCTTTCAGCGCAAGCATCAGACGGGCAATCTCTCCGCCGCTGGCTACCTCGGATATTGCCCTTAGGGCCATATTCCTGTTGGCTGAGAAGAAGTAGGTAACCTGGTCGGCTCCGCTCTCCGTCAGTTGGGCGTTCTTTCCGATTCTGACCTCGAATCTGTTGTTCGGTATATCCAGTTGGGTGAGCATGCGTCCTATGCTGGCTTCTACCTCACGGGCGGCCTGCTCTCTGCTTTTACTCAGGACTTCGGCCAAGCGGGTCGCCTGTGCCAGTTTCTCCTGCACTTCTTTCTCCAGTCGGTTTATATTGTCCTCGCCGTTGCTGATCGCATCCATTTTCCGCCTGAGTTCCTTCATGAAAGCCTCAAGCCCGGCTGCCGAATTAACCTCATGCTTCTTCTCCAGGGTGTAGATGCTGTCCAGCCGGTTGTTGATTTCTTCCAGACGGGCAGGATTATATTCAATCCTATCGGCAAGGTCGTTCAGCTCGGCGCTGATGTCCTTCAGCTCTATCAGGGCACTGTCTATACGCCCCGCATATTCCTCAACGGCCGGATATACCCTCGACAGGGACTGTACGGCCTGGCTGATATGTTTCAGTTGTTCTATTACACCGCCGGGCTCCTCGTCATTGCTGAAGAGTGCGTCGGCTCTGTACAGGGTGCCCTTGATTTCCTCGGCATGGCTCAGCCGGGTCTGCTCCTCCTCCAGTTCCTCGTCTTCGCCGGCCTTAGGGTTCAGCTCCTCCAATTGCTCCAGCTGAAAGCGCAGGTAGTCTTCCTCCGCTCTTGACCGGGCAAGTATTTCCCTGGCTTCACTAAGTTCCTGTAAGGCTTCTCTGTAGTCCGTAAAACCGTTTCTGTATTCCTCCAGCTGCCTGCTGTTCTGTGCCATAACGTCCAATATGTGCAGCTGAAAGTTCTCCTTGGCAATCAGCAGATTCTGGTGTTGGGAGTGTATGTCTATGAGCTGGTAGCCCAGTTCCCTGAGAAATGTGAGGTTTGCGGGGCTGTCATTGACGAAGGCTCTGCTCTTGCCGCTTGCGGTGAACTCGCGCCGGATGATGCATTCCTCTCCGTCATTGTCAACGTCATATTCCCGGAACAGGTCTTTCAGGTCATAGCCTTCTATGCCGAAGGTGGCCTCGATGGTACATTTTTCGGCTCCGGGCAGTATGCTTTTCGTATCGGCTCTTTGTCCGAGCAGGTAGCCTATGGCTCCCAGTATGATGGATTTTCCGGCTCCTGTCTCACCGGTAATGACCGAGAAGCCTGAGCGGAAATCTATGTCAAGCTCCTTGATCAGGGCAAAGTTTCTGATATAGAGATGTTTTAGCATGTAAGTCTTACTTCTTTATTTTCTGCCATTCCTGATCCTGTGAGGCATCAATGGCGAAAAGTATCTCGTAGGCCTTGTTCTTTTCTTCGGTGGTTCCCTTGCCGGCATAGATGTTTACCAGCTCGTTCCGCTTGTATTCGGTGAAGAGCTGTGCTATCTTGTTCATATTCCTGGCCTTGTGTGCCTGCAGCAGCAGATCCAGCCCTTCGGTTATGACAGCCCGGGCGGTGTCGGGGTTCTCAGCCATCTGGTCCAGTCCTTTCCGGTGGTAGATGTACTGGAAGTCGCGCAGGCTTTCCATTGATCCGTCCATGTAGTCGTTCAGCAGACCGAACCGGTTGCCATTGTCGCTGAAGGCCTTCCATCCGGGAAAGTCCATGTTCTGACCGGCCGATACGATGTTCTCGGCTGTCTGGAAGCAGACGGTTCCTCCCTTTGGGGTCATCGTGTCCAAATCCATTCCTATTATCATATAGGCATAGTAGGCCAGCAGTGCCACTAGATTGTTGTCAATCTGATTCTCCTGGTATTCCAGCTGGTCAAACTCTGAGAATTTGAATACGAATTCCCTGTCGTTCACGCTATAGCAGACGGTGTTGTAGTTGCTGTTGAATACAGGGCGGTTACTGGACATGAGCAGCGTGCACTTGAAGGTATTCTCGCCTATATTGTATTCATTGACGGTAAGGTTGAAGGTGCATAGTATCTTCTCATTCTCGCGGAAGGCAATCTCGGTCCATTTGTGGTTGTTCAGAAAATCCTCGATGGTCTTCTGCAGCTTGGGGAAGATGTCCGTCTTGGTGTTCTCCAGCTGAGAGTAGTTGATGTTCACCTTGGCATTCAGCTCCTGGGCGTTCAACGGTGCGCCGGCAAGAGCTGTGGCTAATATAACGAACAGGAGGGTGAGTATTTTCATCTTATGATTGTTACCAGTTTGTTTACAATATCCCGGGCTACTTCCTTCTTGGATTTCAGCGGGAACGGAGTCTCGCCTTCCTTGTCAATGAAGGTTACCTTGTTGGTATTGTGCCGGAACCCCGCGCCCTCGTCCTGCAGGCTGTTCAGGACAATGAAGTCCAGGTTCTTCTTCTGCAGTTTTTCCTTGGCGTGGCTCTTCTCGTCATTTGTCTCCAGTGCGAATCCTACCATTACCTGTCCGGGCTTCTTCATCTGTCCCAGTTCCCTGGCTATGTCGCGGGTAGGTTCCAGCTCCAGCGTCAGACGGTTTCCCTCACGTTTAATCTTGTTGTCGGCTACGGCTGCCGGTGTAAAGTCTGCTACGGCCGCACACAGTATGGCAGCATCGGCCTCCGGGAACAGGGTAGTGGTAGCCTGATACATCTGGGCTGCACTCTCCACATCCGTCCGGTGAATACCGGGATGTGTAGTAGGGATGCTTACCGGTCCGCATACCAGCTCCACCTGAGCGCCTCTGAGAGCGCATTCCTCGGCCAGGGCGATGCCCATTTTTCCGCTGCTGTAGTTACCGATGAAGCGTACAGGGTCCAGTTTCTCGTAAGTAGGTCCTGCGGTAATCAGGATTTTCCGGCCTTTAAGGTCGGTCGTCTCCTCAAAGAAGCGGTCCAGCACTTTTATGATGTTCTCCGGTTCCTCCATCCGGCCCTTGCCTTCCAGTTTGCTGGCCAGGAATCCGGTAGCCGGCTCTATAATGTGGTTGCCGTAGGAACGCAGGGTGTCCAGGTTTTTCTGCGTGCTGGGGTGGGCATACATATCCAGATCCATGGCGGGTGCCACGAATACGGGAGCCTTCATGCTCAGATAGGTTGTTATCAGCATGTTGTCGGCTATGCCGTTAGCCATTTTCCCGATGGTACTGGCTGTTGCGGGAGCAATAATCATGGCATCCGCCCACAGTCCTAACTGAACGTGAGAGTGCCATGATCCGTCGCGACGGTCGAAGAACTCGCTTACCACGGGCTTCCCCGTCAGCGTACTCAGGGTCAGCGGTGTAATGAACTCCTTTCCGGCAGGGGTAATGACAACTTGCACCTCGGCACCTTGCTTTATCAGTCCCCTGATCAGGTAGCAGGCCTTGTAGGCTGCTATGCTTCCGGTTATGCCAAGTACGATTTTCTTACCCTGCAGCATATTTGAATCTGAGTTTTGTCAGTACCTGTTTAGTGTTCATGGTAAAGTCGCTCTGCATGATCCAGCCGTAATAGCCGGGGTCTTTCTGCAGCACCTCCTTCACCGGTTTACCCTTGTATTTGCCGAAGTTCACCACCTCTACACCATTGTCGTCATAGACAAACCTTCCGGCAAAGTCTATGTTGTTGCTCATCCTGGAGTAGTCGGCCAGGAACTGGATGTCGTTTTTCAGATCATCGGGATACCTGTCCAGCTGCGCCTGCAGCACCTCGTAGGTAGCCTGAGTATCAGCCAGTGCGCTGTGGGCATTCTCCAGGTCCTTTCCGCAGTAGTATTTGTAGGCTGCAATCAGGGTGCGGCGCTCCAGCTTGTGATAAATGTTCTGAACATCCACCATTTTGCGCTTGCTCAGGTCCACATCCACTCCTGCACGCATGAATTCCTCTACCAGCATGGGTATGTCGAACTTGTTGCTGTTGAAACCCGCCAGGTCACATCCTTCGAAGGTTTGCCACAGTGTCCGGGCTATCTGCTTGAAGGTGGGGCAGTCCTTTACGTCCCCGTCATAGATGCCGTGTACCTTGCTTGCCGCCTCTGGGATATGTATCCCGGGGTTGATGCGCATACTCTTGGCCTCCTCGTTGCCGTTGGGCTCAATGCGTATGTAACATAGCTCCACGATCCGGTCCTTTGAGATATCCAGGCCCGTTGTCTCCAGGTCGAAGAATATGATGGGATTCTTTAGGTTCAGTTTCATGCGGTTACATGCTTTCCTGTTTTACTTAATCCTCTACACGCATGGGCATCAGCAGCATCAGTACCTCGTCCTCGGTGTCCTCCTCTGCGGGACGGATGATACCGGGACGGCTGGGATCGGCTACCTCCAGTGTAATGGTGTCGCTCTCCATAATGTTGGCAATCTCCAGCAGGAACTGGCAGCTGAATCCTATGCTGATAGAGCTGGCTGTGTAGTCGCATACCAGGAACTCCTCGGCGCTGGTGGCATACTCGTTGTCCTGACCGGTCAGCTTCATGCTGTTGTTGCTCAGTTCCACCTTTACCAGGCCGCTGCTCTGGTTGCAGAATACGGATACACGCTTCAGGGCGCTGGCCAGTGCCATACGGTCAACTGTTGCCTTAAAGGGATTGCTCTGGGGGATAACGGCATTGTAGTTGGGGTAACGGCCCTCTATCAGTCGGAAGTGCATGGTCATGTCTTCTGACTTGATGGTTGCCTTGTCCGCATCAAAGAGTACCTCTATCTGTTCCTCGTCCTTGTTCAGGACAGTCTTCAGAATGGCGCAAACCTTCTTGGGCAGGATAAAGCCTGCGGTGATGCCGCTCTTGATCGTATGATTAGTGTTACGTACCAGTTTGCGGCCATCCGTACCGGCAAAGATGATATAGTCGGGATTGATATCTACGTATATACCGTTCATTACCAGTCGGATCTCGTCATTGGCAGTGGCGAAGAGGCAACGGTTTATACCGTTCAGCAATACCTCGGCAGGCATTGCCAGGCGTGTGGCATTGTCACTTACCATCTTGGCCATGGGGTAGGGTGCCGCATCCTGGGCTATTACACTGAATGAGCCGCTGCTGTGTATGCCCTTAATCTCCATCGTATCGGCATTGAAACTGATGTTCAAGGGCTGCTCAGCCAGTTCCTTGATAGAGTCTATCATCGTCTTGGCCGGAATACAGAAACGGGCCTCACCGTTCTGCTCAATGGCGGGAACGGTGGTGATGTAATACTTCTCGCTGTCTGAAGCGGTGATTGTGATATTGCCGTCCTTTACATCGAACAGGATGCAGTCAAGGATTGGCATGGAGTTCTTTGACCCCATAACTTTGCTGGCCGCAGTAAGGCGGCTGTAAAGTGCTGAACTTGATACTTTGAATTCCATATTGTTAAAGTGTTATTTATTATGGTACAAAGTTATTCTTTTTTTTTCGTTCGTCAAAAAAAACGTGCCGAAAAAAAACGGCAGTAAGTTATTTTTTTATACCTTTGTGCCACGATTTCAAATAATACAATATAAATAATGGAAATAACAGGTAAAATTATTGCTGTACTCGAGCCACGCAAGGGTACTTCCAACAGAACAGGTAATGAATGGATATGCGGCCAGTATGTACTGGAGACGATGGATCAGTATCCCCGTAAGCTTTTCTTCGAAGTCTTCGGCTCAGACCGTATGCAGCAGTTCAATATCCAGATGGGTGAGATTATGACAGTATCGTTTGATATTGATGCCCGCGAGTATCAGGGCCGTTGGTTTAACACAGTACGCGCCTTCCGTGTTGACCGCAACGTACAGGCCGCTCCCGTTGCAGCCGCTCCCGTTGCTCCTGACACAGCACCCTTCGGCGGAGCTCCCGTTCCCACACAGGCTCCTGCCGCCGCTCCAGCGGCTACCGCAGCACCCTTCGCCCCTCAGGCTGAGGGTGAGGATCTTCCCTTCTGACGTTAAGATAACGTTAATAGTAACAATAAAGGAACTGGCAGGAGATTTTTCCTGCCAGTTCCTTTATTCTAACCACTAACCACTAACCACTAACCCGATATACAATCAGTCAGGCTGCTGACCGTCATGGGCCTTCCATGCGCATTCGGTTATCCTCATATCCGTGAAGGCGGCTGTAAAGGATGACTCCTCAGGTGAGCATGCATAAATGCCGAAGCTGATTTCCCCTGCGGCAGCCGGCATGTGGCAGACACGCATCTGACTGAACGCCTGTCCGTCAACAGAACACTCGATGCAGTAGTCATCCTCGCGTCGTGAGAATCGGTACCACATTGTCTTCACATCGGCAGGGATAGCTGTTGTGGCCCAATCGGAATAGCCGTTGTTCGTCACCACGCTGCCCAGGTGCTGGAACTCCTCGTTCTCATATTCCACCGAGCCTTTCAACCAGTTCTCGCTGTCCAGGTACATCACGATACCGCACTGGTCAAAGCGATGGTGGCTCCCCGTAAAGTCAGTCTTCACCACGAAGCTGAAGAACTTCTCGCGAGTCTTCATCTGAAGCACCGGAGCATTGTCGTTCCTGAAATGATAGTATGTCCGCTGCCACAGGTCAGTCTTCGGGGCAGTGGTTACCAGTATGGTGTCACCCTTCACCTCGTAGCCCTTTGGCTCGCGTGTCCATTGCAGACTGCTGATATCAACCTGGCCGTTGGCGGCAAGTGCCTCCTGAACTTTGTCATCGGATTGTGTCCCAGTCTCACTTTTCTCCTGTTTGCCGCATGCGGTCAGCAGAAGGCCGATAATCATCAATGATAAGAATCTCTTTTCCATTCTGTATTTCTTTTATTTATGTTTTTGAAGCTAACTTACGTAAGAGGAATCTCCGAAAGTGCCGTATAAGTGTTGCTTTATTCACAGTAATTATGATCCACATGGTAATCTTGCGTGTCAGACCGTGAATGTCATGTGCCGGCATCGTATCATATACGTTGATATGGACAGAGCCGATCCTGATTTGAATCCTGCCAACAGCACATTGGCGGCTATGCCTATCCAACTGGTTCGGATAATTTCCTGACTTCTGTCCATCTTACAGTTTCATAATCCGTTTCATCTCCAGATTCTCATATCCCTCGGGGCAGTGGGTCGAGAGATATACGGTGGGATTGTCCTGGATGAACTGACGCACACGGTCCAGTGTCTCCCGGGCTGCATCCTTGTCCTCGAATACGATGCTCAGCTTGTTTGCCTTCAGGGCCGCATCGCAATAGGTTACGTCGCCATGGAACATGTAGAACAACCCCTCGTTCTCAGCTATGATGATGCTGTTGCCCAGGGTGTGACCCTTTGCCTGGATGAACCAGACACCTTCAGCCACCTGCTGGGCATTGGGGAAGTTCCTGAACGCCTGGCCATATTGGGCACGGATGATGTTCTCACCCTCCAGTTTCATGGCATCGGCATCCTCCGGTCCTATGTAGATGCTGGCATTCGGGAATTCGCCGATGCAGTCGCTGTGGTCGGGATGCTTGTGGGTGATGAGAATCTTAGTCACCTGCTCCGGCCTGTAACCTGTCGCTGCAAAGGCATCCATGTAGTCGGCCACCTTCTCGCCCATGTAGAGTGGGGCGCCCAGCTTTTTAGGCGGAACAGGAAAGCCCGCCTTGAATCCCGTGTCTATAAGGATAACCTCGCTGCCTGTGTCTATAAGGAAGTTCTGCAGGCTGCTTCGGTAAATGATTTGCTCGTCGAATTTCTCCTTGCCCTCTTCACCGCCGAAGGCAAACGGCTGGTTCATGAAACCGCCGTCAAACATACGGATAGCTTTGATTTTCATGATTGATTTGTTTTTTATGGTTGGTCAATGTATTTATTTTCCGCAAATATAGGGAGAAAGTTCCAATCCGCAATCAGTTTGCCTTGCTACTTCCTCTTTTTTAAGGATTTTTTCCTCCCTTATTCCTTTTATCTTCTTTTTTTTCATATCTTTGCAAGCAGAACTAGTGTTTCGACAGCTATGACTACAGAGGTAATGAAGCAAAAGATAGCCGAGTACTTCAAGACGCAGCCCGTCCTGAAGGCCTGGCTCTTCGGCTCCTATTCGCGCGGCGAAGAGCGGCCCGACAGCGATGTGGACATACTTTTCGTGCCCGACATGTCCCGAAAGTTCAGCCTCTTCACTCTCGGAGGAATGTATATGGACCTGAAGGACATCCTAAACCGCGAAGTTGACCTCATACCCGAAGGCTCCCTTCTGCCCTTTGCCGCAGAA
>CACYMI010000002.1 GCA_902775385.1 uncultured Bacteroidales bacterium | reverse complement strand
ATCCCAAGCTATCGTCCAGCCAGTATCGCTGGCTTAACTTCCTGCGCATAGCGCATAACTTCCTATTTAACTTCATTTTACAACTCCCGAAACTTAAATTAAATAAATAACAAAAATAGGAATCAACGTGAATTAAAAATAAAGCTCAACCGCACCTACCTGCACTACAAATAAGACTTAAAGTACTCAACGAGTAATACAAATAAGACCGTAAGCTATCAACTAAAATCACAAACTACACACTAAAAGTGTTAATACGAGGTACAAAAAGTTCTCCACCCCCTGAAAAAAACATGCCAATACGCGCATTATAACTATTTTCACGGCTTGAGAATATATTTTCATGCCTTGGTTATATATTTTCAAGCCTTGGTTATATATTTTCAAGCCTTGATAATAATTTTGGAAGGCGTATTAAGATGTTTTATTGGGGGGCTCAGGATGTTTTGTTTGCCCATATTACTGTATTAACGTAGGTCCTACGGGCCTCGCACTGTTCCTCCTATGCCCTGACGGGCAAGAGATCTTGTAAATAATCTGGCCCGATTTTAAGCCTCACGCAGAAGGCTGCGATTGAGTGAGAGGAGAAACTTCTCTGCGTGAAAAATAAAATCAAGATTATTCATAAGATCTCTTGGCGGGACGCCATAGGAGAATAAAGAACGAAAAAAGCCTTGGCAGTTTGCCAAGGCTTTCCGGGTGACTAGTGGGACTCGAACCCACGACATTCAGAACCACAATCTGACGCTCTAACCAACTGAACTATAGTCACCATCTAATAGAGCTCAAAAGAGATGTCTTTCTCAATTGCGAGTGCAAAGGTACTACAATATTTTGATATTGCCAAATGATTGGCGACCTTTTTTATCAATAATACAACTTTTCTCCGGCGGCGAGGGTGTTCTGCATCAGCATACAGATGGTCATGGGCCCTACTCCACCGGGAACGGGAGTGATATAGGAACAGAGGGGAGCCACATTCTCGAAGTCAACATCACCGCTCAGGCGGAATCCGCTCTTACGGGTGGCATCGGGAACACGGGTAGTACCGACATCGATAATGGTAGCTCCGGGCTTGACCATATCAGCTGTCACAAAGCCGGGCTTTCCGATGGCGGCAATGATGATATCGGCCTGCAGACACTCTTCCTTAAGTGTCTTGGAACGGCTGTGGCAGACGGTTACCGTAGCATCCACACCCTTCTGCATCATCAGCTGGGACATGGGCTTGCCTACGATATTGGAACGACCTAAGATGACGCACTTCTTGCCGCTGGTCTCTACGTTATAACGGCGCAGGAGTTCCAGAATACCCTTGGGGGTAGCGGAGATGAAGGCGGGAAGACCGATAGCCACACGTCCCACATTGATGGGATGAAAACCGTCCACATCCTTGCGGTAGTCAATAGCCTCGATAACCTTCTGCTCATCAATATGCTTGGGCAAAGGCAACTGAACAATGAAGCCATCTACATCAGCATCCTCATTAAGCTGCTGTACCTGAGCAAGAAGCTCTGCCTCGGTAATATCATCCTCGAAACGCAGCAGGGTGCTCTTGAAACCACAAGCTTCGCAGGCAAGCACTTTGTTCTTTACATAGGTCTCACTGCCTCCGTCATGGCCTGTGGGGACGTTTGCCTCCGGCAGCTACGATAGCTTCTACTTTCTCTTTTATCTCGGCTTTTATTGTGGCAGCCGTTGCCTTTCCGTCAATAAGTTCCATAATATGGTTGAGACCCCACCCCAACCCTCCCGAGGGAGGGGGATAGGGCTTTGGGTTATTGGTTATTGAATTTTGGTCTTTGAATTTTGAATTATACCTTAGGCATTCCTCCCGGCAACGAGGGCATCTTGCCCTTCATCATCTTGGCCATCTGAGCCATCTTACTGTTGTTGGTAACCAGTTTCATCATCTTGCGGGTCTGGTCGAACTGCTTGATAAGCCTGTTCACCTCCTGGATATTGGTACCGGAACCCTTAGCCAGACGCATACGGCGACTGGTATTCAGGCATTCAGGATTGGTACGCTCCTTGGGAGTCATGGACAGGATGATGGCCTCGATATTCTTAAAGGCGTTGTCATCTATATCCACATCCTTAAGGGCTTTACCCACTCCGGGAATCATACTGGCAAGGTCCTTCAGGTTACCCATCTTCTTGATCTGCTGAATCTGAGAATAGAAGTCATTGAAGTCAAACTGGTTCTTCTGAATCTTCTTCTGCAGGCGGCGGGCCTCTTCCTCATCATACTGTTCCTGAGCGCGCTCGACAAGAGAGACGATATCACCCATTCCCAGGATACGGTCGGCCATACGACTGGGATGGAAGGCGTCGATGGCCTCCATCTTCTCACCTGTACCCACAAACTTAATGGGCTTGTCAACCACGGTACGGATACTGAGGGCCGCACCGCCACGGGTATCACCATCCAGTTTGGTAAGGATTACACCGGTATAGTCAAGGCGGTCATTGAACTCCTTAGCCGTATTGACGGCATCCTGACCGGTCATGGCATCCACCACGAAAAGTATTTCATCCGGCTGAACAGCATCACGGATGTCCTGAATCTGCTGCATCAGCTCCTCGTCGATAGCCTGACGACCAGCCGTATCCACGATAAGCACATCATGTGCCTTGGCCTTGGCATGCTGAATCGCATTTCTGGCAACGCTGACGGGGTCGGTAGCACCCTCTTCCATATAGACGGGAACACCCACCTGCTCACCCAGGACACGCAACTGCTCCATGGCGGCGGGACGGAAGGTATCACAGGCTGCCAGCAACGGGTTCATGTGGCGTTTATCCTTCAGCATCTTAGCCAGTTTACCGCTCATGGTGGTCTTACCGGCACCGTTCAGACCGGCCATCAGGATGATGGCGGGATGACCCTTGAGCTGCATGTCGGAAGTCTCGCCTCCCATCAGGGAAGCCAGCTCGTCATGCACAATCTTGACCATCAGCTGCTGGGGCTTAACAGCCGTAAGCACATTCTGACCCAGGGCTTTCTGCTTGACGGTATCGGTAAAATTCTTGGCTACCTTATAGTTGACATCAGCATCCAACAGGGCACGACGCACATCCTTCAGCGTTTCGGCAACATTGATCTCGGTAATCTTGCCTTCACCCTTCAGTATCTTAAAGGACCTTTCGAGTCTCTCACTTAAGTTTTCAAACATATTACTTTATACCTTATTTATATATATGTATTATTCTGTACTTTCTCTAATGCGGCAACTGCAGTATCTGTTCCACAAGGGGCAGCACAACGCGGGAGAGCACCTTATCATTCAGGAAATGCTCGCCCTCGAAGAGCCTCATCTGCTCCGCGCCATAGTGCTTGCGGAAATCCGCCTGGCAGTTGACCAGTTTGTCCTGCGTGCCGAAGAGTCCCCACACCAATGCTTTCTCCTGCGGTGTGATTCCCTGGAACGAGTTCTTCTCTACCTGCTGGAACTGACTTATCATTTCCTTATCCACCTTGAAATCCGTAGCACCGTCCTGCCTCTTGTTGCGGAACTGGCGGCGCCCCATCCCACGGAACGTCAGCAGACGGGCCATGTGGAAGGAGGGATTGACCAGGATGCGGGGAAAGCCCTTTAGCTGCTCGGCAAACATGGCACCCATACTGGTGGCCACAATTATATCCGGCTGCTCGGACTGGACAAAGGCGGAAAGCATCTGCTGCGCCTCAAGCGGAGAAACGGGTATATCCGGACTGAGCACCGTTACATCACGCCCATACAGCAGATTACGCATTGTAGTGGCGGTGCCGGTACTGCCTGCCGAGGCAAATCCGTGTAAGTAAATAGCCTTCTTCATCTGTGGTGCCGTTTCTTTTTGATTTCAATGGCGCAAAGGTACAACTTTTTCAGATAACAGACAACATCTTCACGACTTGAGATTGACAATGCACCGTCTCAGGCTGTCCGTCCAGTAGGGAATGACAACAGAGAAGGTCTGCTTAATCTTAGTCTTGTCCAAAACGCTGTACGACGGGCGGGTTACGGGACTGGGGAACTCATCTGAGTGACAGGGCTGCACATCGCATGCCTTCTGCCCCGCATATTCCTGAATATGCCTGGTAAAGTCATACCAGCTGCAAACACCCTCGTTCGAAAAATGGTATATTCCCGAATGGGAATAGGTTAGCGGTGAAGGGTTAGCGGTTAGCGAATTCTTGTAATCCTCGAGTATTACCATTATTGCTTGGGCAAGGTCGTAGGCATAAGTGGGAGTACCTGCCTGGTCGAAGACAACCTTCAGCTGAGGTTTGCTGGCGGTAAGCTGCAGCATGGTCTTGCAGAAGTTCTTGCCGAACTCGCTATACAGCCATGCCGTACGGATAATGATGTATTGGCAGCCTGCAGCCTGAATGTTCTGCTCGCCACAAAGCTTGGTATAGCCATAAACACCTGTGGGAGTACCTTGCTGGTCCTCCCGGCAGGGGATATTGTAGGGTTCCTTGCCAAAGACATAATCCGTAGAGATATGAACCAGCAGACCGCCGACCTCCTTCATGGCAATGGCCAGATTCTCAGGTGCCTTGGCATTCAGTAACATGGCCAGGTCCTGATTGTCCTCGGCAGCATCAACATTGGTATAAGCTGCGCAATTGACAATAACCTGAATCCCGTGCTGTGCGACAAATGAGCGGATAGCAGTAAGGTCAGTTATATCGAGCCGGGATGTCTCTGTGCAGACATCATCGCCTGCCAACTGATGAAGCATGGCCAACGACTCCTGACTGGCATCGCATACATCGGTAAAGAAGTAGCTGTCAGCAGAACCCCCGGCAACGATTCGCATCCCGTTGCCCAACTGCCCATTTGCACCTGTAACAAGAATATTCATACGCGCTGTCAACGTCCTTTATACATGTTCTCGTAATATGACTGATAGTCACCCGAGGTGACATTATCCAGCCATTCCTCGTTATCAAGGTACCACTTCACGGTCTTCTCGATACCCTCCTCGAACTGGAGAGAAGGCTCCCAGCCCAGTTCCTTCTGCAGTTTGGTGGAGTCAATGGCATAGCGGGCATCATGACCCAGACGGTCTGTGACGTAGGTGATGAGGTCCAGGTCGGCTCCCTCCGGGCGGCCCAGCAGACGGTCAACCGTAGCGATGACAGTCTTGATGATATCAATGTTCTTCCACTCGTTGAAACCTCCGATATTATAGGTCTCGGCAACCTTTCCGTTATGGAAGATGGTATCGATGGCACGGGCATGATCAACAACATACAGCCAGTCACGCACATTCTCGCCCTTACCATATACAGGCAGCGGCTTGCGATGGCGGATATTGTTGATGAAGAGGGGAATCAGCTTCTCAGGGAACTGATAAGGGCCGTAGTTATTACTGCAGTTGGTAACGATAGTGGGCATACCATAGGTATCATGGAAAGCACGGACGAAATGGTCTGAGCTGGCCTTTGATGCCGAATACGGGGAATGAGGATTATACTTGGTAGTCTCATAGAAGAAATCCTTGCCATAAGCCAGATGATGCTTGCCGGATGAAGCCTTGGTAGTAAAAGGAGGCTCTATTCCGTCAGGGTCAGTCATCTCAAGGGCACCATATACCTCGTCGGTAGAGATGTGATAGAAACGCTTGCCCTCGTACTTCTCAGGCAGCGACTCCCAATAAAGCTTGGCAGCCTGCAACAAGCTCAGGGTACCCATAACATTGGTACGGGCAAAGGTAAAGGGATCCTTGATGGAACGGTCAACGTGCGACTCGGCTGCCAGGTGAATGATACCGTCGATCTTCTCGTCCTGCATAAGCTGATAGAAGGCATCAAAATCGCAGATGTCCATCCTGACAAACTTATAGTTAGGCTTATCCTCGATATCCTTGAGGTTAGCCAGATTACCCGCATAGGTCAGTTTATCCAGGTTGATGATGTTGTACTCGGGATACTTGTTGACAAAGAGTCTTACAACGTGGGAGCCGATGAAGCCTGCACCACCAGTGATAACGATATTTTTCATGATTTTATAATTATTTTTGTGATTCAACATTAAAATCGAAGGGGCTGTCAAAGTCCTTCAGCAGCAGATGCTTCGTATCCTTCTCGCTCAGAATCGCCTTCTCCACCGGAATGCGCCAGTCAATATTCAGGGAATCATCGAGAATGGAAATCCCGTCATCCGCCTGAGGCGCATAGAACTGGTCACATTTATACTGGAACACCGCCATTTCAGTAAGCACGGAGAATCCATGGGCAAAGCCATGAGGTATGAAGAACTGCAGATGATTCTGTTCCGACAGTTCTACTGCAACGTGCTGGCCGTACGTGGGCGAACCCTTGCGGATGTCCACGGCGACATCCAGCACCGCGCCTCTCACGCAACGCACCAGTTTGCTCTGCGTAAAGGGAGGACGCTGGAAATGCAGTCCGCGCATCACACCGTAGGAGGACATGGACTCGTTGTCCTGAACGAAATTCACCGGTCCTACTTCCTTCTCAAAATCCCGCTGGGAGAACGACTCGAAGAAATATCCGCGCGCATCCGCAAAGACACGGGGCCTGATAATCAGGAGTCCTTCTATAGCTGTTTTTATTATTTCCATCTTAATCTGTTAAAAATCAATGTTAGGGAGACCCGTCTCCTTCATTTCATCTATCACCTTCAGTAAATACTGGCCATACTGGTTCTTTATCATCGGCTGGGCCAGTTCACGCATACGCTCCTCGGTTATCCATCCCTGGCGGTAAGCGATACTCTCCAGACAGGCCACCTTCAGGCCCTGCCGCTTCTCCAGCACCTCAATGTAGGTGGAAGCCTCGCTCAGGGAATCATGCGTACCCGTATCCAGCCAGGCGAAACCTCTGCCCAAGGTCAGGACTTTAAGGTCGCCCGAGGCTAGAAACTCCTGATTCACGGTGGTAATCTCATACTCGCCACGTGCCGAGGGCTTAATATAAGAAGCCACATCCACCACCCGGTTAGGATAGAAATACAAGCCTACCACGGCATAGTTGCTCTTGGGCTTGGCCGGTTTCTCCTCGATGGACAGGCAGTTGCCCTGGACATCGAACTCTGCCACGCCATAGCGTTCGGGATCACTTACCCAGTAGCCAAAGACTGTGGCCTTGTGCTCCTCCTCAGCTGTACGTACGGCCTCCTTCAGCATACCTGTGAAGCCCGAGCCATGAAAGATGTTATCCCCCAGAACCAGGCATACGGAGTCATCGCCAATGAAATCCTTGCCAATCACGAATGCCTGGGCCAGTCCGTCAGGCGAGGGCTGTTCGGCATAAGAGAAATGTACGCCATAATCCGAGCCGTCACCCAGGAGGCGCCTGAAGCCAGGGAGGTCGGTAGGAGTAGATATGATGAGTATATCCCTGATACCAGCCAGCATAAGCACTGATATGGGATAATAAACCATGGGTTTGTCATATATGGGCATAAGCTGCTTGCTGATGCCTTTGGTAATGGGGTACAGACGCGTACCGGCTCCACCTGCTAATACAATTCCTTTCATGATACGTACAGTTTAATCTATTATTAATGATACCATTGGATATTACCGCTATATGAACTCTGTTTCCTCCATCTGAGCGCATCGGCCAGCGTACCGGCCTTGCAGGCAAAGGTGAAGTTGTAACTTGTATATGGGAAAATCACCATACTGGCAGACATCGCGAAACAATGGAGGTCTCTGCTCAGACTGGCAGTTGTCATACTCAACTTCTTGTAATTAAAGTCGTAACCTGAGGAGAAACTGAAATTCCACCCCTCCGAGATACGCAGGCTTCCCGAGAAGTTCAGCGTCTGGGTGAATTTATAAGGATAACGCATCCTGACAGGATTAATGGGAGCCGACGTGTTCTCACGCATCGTAATACCATAGCTGACAGAGAGGCTCCAGGGCATGGAGAACTTCAGGTATCCGTCCTCGTCAATCTCGCCGGACTTACCTTCCCCCTTGGCCCCCATCCTACCCTTCTTACGGTCCGGGTCCACATTCTGCATCTCAGGATCTGTATCATCATCAAATTCGTCGTCATCTTCATCGTCATCATCGTTATCATCGTCTTTCGCCATATTTCTGCCTGACTTACTGACCAAACCGAATAATTTCTTGATAGACTGGTTATTGAATGTGTATGACAGATTCTGCGTCATACCCTGGAAACGGCCGAATCGCCCCTGGCTGTACTCCGTCTTCTCACCCACACGCACATTTCCGTTCTTGTCAAACTCATAGGCATAGGTAGCAAACACCGCATTCATGGAAAACGTATAGCTCTTGGTCAGCTTCAGCCTGATACGCATATTCAAGTCGCTGAGAGGACGCACCTTGGCAGCCATGTTATAAGACATATTAAGGCCGAACTCATCAATAAGGCTGATCTTCCTGAATCCCACCGAATCCTTCTTCGTGCGCACCTTCATTTCCAGGTTATTGGAGATATCAACAGTCACATTGCCCGTCATACCCGAACCGACAGTGCCGTAAACACCACCGCTGAAAGGAGAGTAGGTTACAGTGGAGACATTACCATTGGCATCAGTCTTGACGTATGAATCATAGAATCCGAAAGAAGGCTTGCTGAAATCAGGAGCATAGGAGAAACTGACTGTAGGCGTTAAGACATGACGGATAGCATAGATCTTCTTGCCGCCTGCCCAAGGCATAGGATAGAACATTCCGTATATCTTGGTATTGGCACTCATACTCATATTAAAGTTATACACATTGTAGAAACCGTATAAGGTATCCCTCTTCACACGCTGGTGATCCTGATCCCATGACTGCATCACCTTATGCGAATACATACGGTCCGTAAAGTTGAACGAGGGCGTAATGTTAATGTATTTGAGAATACTGAATGAGGCACTGATAGGAATCTGATGTCGCATACCGTTGCGCCAGTCCTTGATAAGGCTGCTCTTGAAGAGGAGGTTCTCCTTCGTATTGATACTATTGGTGAGATTACCCGTATAACTCATCGCGATCTTCTCATACCAGCGCTCCTTACCCACCATCTTCTTACGCTTGAAGGGATAGAATCGGTTCATGGATACCGTAAGGTTAGGCAGCGTCACAGATATAGAGCTGTCCCGTACATTCTGACTCAGGTTAAAAGACCCGCTAAGCGTCAGACCGATGTTCGGGAAGGACTTGCTGTACGAGAGGCTGCTGGTTCTGGTACTCTGCGTATAGCTCTCCGGATTATACATACTGGTCAGATTGTTACGCTCATAGCTGCTCGTAGCAAAGTTCACACTGGCCGAGAAACTCTGTGTAGGATTGGCCTTGGCATCCTGGCGATGGCTCCAGGTAATCTTAAAACTCTTGCTCGTAGCCTCATCAGGGAAATTCTTCTCCCCCTCATGCGTGTACTGATAGCTCACATACAGGCTACCGTTGAACTTATACCTCTTTCTGTACGTACTCTGTGCCGAAAGAGACCATGAGCCCTTCGTATAGATATCAGCCAGCATCTTGACATCCACATAGTCATTGATGGCAAAGTAATAACCGCCGTCACGGAGATAGAAACCACGGTTCATCTCATCACCGTATGTAGGCATGATAAAGCCGCTGCTGTACTTACTCTTGAACGGGAAAAAGCCGTAGGGCAAAGCCAAAGGAAGCGGAACATCCTCCACCACAATATGCGCCGGTCCGAAAATCACATTCTTGCCAGGATGCATCTTCGCACGGGACAGAGACAGATAGAAATGAGGATGCTCGGCATCACATGTAGTATATTTGCCATGACGGATGTACATCACACCGGAACTGTCACGCTTACCGTCGATGGTCTGCATAAATCCCTCACCCTCCTGGGTATAAACATTCTTGATGAATGCCTTGCGCGTCTTGAAGTTGTAAGCGATCTTGTCAGGCTCATACTCATCCGAGCCCTGTTTGAACAAAGGCTTACCCTGAATCGTACCTGTGGAATCCTCCCTTCCGGAGGCATATACCAGACTGCTGTCGATACTGATGTCAATCTCCTCGGCATCCAACTCCAGATTCTGATAATTCACCTTACTGTCGCCATAGAGATGGGCACGGGAGCGGCGATAGTCGAAAACAATAGAATCCGAAGCCTCATATTTTACAGGAGCATCCAGCACATTGTCGCTGGCAGTGGTATCAGCCTTCACCGTATCCTTACGGGTAGTGTCAGGCAGGATAACGAAAGCATGCTCAGGCATAGAGTCCCTGAGCAGCGAGTCCAGTTCCTCACGACTGATATAGCGACCGCCAAAAGGGTGGCCGGCCAGATTGGACGAATCAGAATATTGAGGAAGAAAAGTATCTGGGACAGCAACGGAATCCTCATCCTCCATACTGGCATACGGATAGCTGTACGGACGGGTTGCAAAGCCCATAACAGCTATGCATACTATCAGAATTGTCAGTATCTTGCCTTTCAAATTTCCTACCAGTTTGATTCAATTTGCAAAGTTACGAAAATAAGCCGACACTTCATGAGAGAATAAGGAATATTAAAGTTTTTTCACTCGAAACGAAGTTTCCATTCCTGAAAAACCGTCAGGCCGGCTTCACCGAACTTACGCAGACTGGCAAGTGCGGCCTCGAAAGTTTTCTCCTCGGAAAGGCGGGTCTTGGAATAGAATTTATCAGCATAGCAGATAATCTGCTCCTCTAAAGTCTCAGGCACATAATCCGCAGGCGGAAGAGGCAGGGACTGCTTAAGGATCTCATCGCGGGTCAACCCGGTTCCGGTATGCCTTTCCGCAACCCTTGCATGGGCGGGCAGCCCTTCCTTGCGCAACAGATCGGCTCCAATGATGCCATGCCTGATATAGGGCTCGGTTCCATAACAGTGAATGGCAGGTGCATCCACATAAACGATTCCTATGTCATGCAGCATAGCTGCCTGGTACAGGAATTCCCTATCGATCTCTAATTCCGGATGATTACCGGCAATCGCTAAAGCACGCCTTGCCACGTCGCCGCTATGTTTCAGCAGGATGTTCTCTAAAGCGGCATTGCCCATACAGTAACGATGTATTATCTCCTCTGGTTTCATGATGCAAATATACACAGAAAAAGGCACATCCCAAAAGGAATGTGCCCATATTTACTGTGTTTGTCGGGGGATTAACCTCCGAAGTTATCAAAACGAATCATATCATCCTCCACACCCAGGCTATGCAACAGGTCGAGAACGGTCTTGGCCATCATTGGAGGACCGCAGAGGTAGTACTCGCAATCTTCGGGAGCCTCGTGCTGCTTGAGGTAGGTGTCGCCCATAACGGGAGCTACGAAGCCCGGAGTATATTTGATACCTGCGGCATCTGCCTTGGGATCGGGACGGTCCAGTGCCAGATGGAAGTGGAAGTTGGGGAAATCCTTCTCCAGCTGCAGGAAGTCATCCAGGAAGGGAATCTCCTCCAGCGCACGCGCACCGTAGAAATAGTGCATGGGACGCTGACGGTCCTCGTCCTTCACGCCGTGACCCTTCAGCATATGCATAATCTGAGCACGCAGAGGAGCCATACCGGCACCACCGCCGACCCAAATCATCTCACGGCCCGTGCCGTACTGCGGACGGAACTCTCCGTAAGGACCGCTCATGATTACCTTATCGCCCGGCTTCAGACTGAAGATGTATGAAGAGGCAATACCGGGATTGACATCCATGAAACCAGGACCCTGATCCTTTGGCTTGAAGGGAGGTGTGGCAATACGCACATTCAGCGTAATGATGTCACCCTCATCGGGATAGTTAGCCATAGAGTAAGCACGGATAGTCTCCTGAGGGTTGGTACACTTCAGGGGGAACAGGCCGAACTTCTCCCATGCGGGAAGATAGGTGTCGCCGATAAGACTCTTGTCGAAGTCCTTGTCGTAATCGATGCAGTCGAATGCGGGAATCTTAATCTGTGCGTAAGAACCGGGCTCGAAGTCCATGTGCTCGCCGGCAGGCAGAGCCACCTTGTACTCCTTGATGAAGGTAGCCACATTCTTGTTGCCGATAACGGTGCACTCCCATTCCTTAACGCCCATTACAGAGTCGTCAATCTTAACCTGAAGGTCACCCTTGACCTTGCACTGACAACCCAGACGCCAGTGATCCTTGATCTGCTTACGGGTGAAGTGACCCTTCTCGCTATCCAGAATCTCACCGCCGCCTTCCGGTACCTGAAGCTTGCACTGGCCGCAAGAGCCCTTACCGCCACAGGCACTGGGCAGGAAAATACCCTCCTGCGAGAGCGTACTGAGCAGAGAACTGCCCTGACCTACAGAAAGCGTATCCTTACCGTTAATTGTAATATTCACATTGCCACTGGGTGACAAGTAAGCCTTAGCTACGAGCAGGATGATGACCAAGGCAATGATGACCACCAGGAATACGCCAATGCTCGCTAAAATCAAATTCAAATCCATTGTTATTCCTCCTACTTTTAGATGTTAAGACCAGAGAAGCACATAAAGGCAAGTGCCATCAGACCTACGGTAATAAATGTAATGCCCAGACCCTGCAACGGCTTGGGTACATCGGTATAAGCCATCTTCTCACGGATAGCAGCCAGGCCTACGATAGCCAACAGCCATCCGATACCAGAACCCAGCGCATAGGCAATCGCATCGCCGAAACCGCCGATGAACTGAGCATTGGTAGGCTCCATCGTAACGCGCTGCTGCATGAACAGGCTGGCACCCATGATGGCGCAGTTAACGGCAATCAGGGGCAGGAAGATACCCAGCGCGGCATAGAGTGAAGGGCTGAAACGCTCTACTATCATCTCCACCAGCTGAACGATACCGGCAATAACGGCAATGAACAGGATGAAGGCGAGGAACGTCAAATCGACACCGGCAACAATGGCATCAGGACCCAGCACATAAGTCTGCAGGGCATAATCCACAGGGACGGTTACCAGCAGTACGAAAGTAACTGCGACACCCAGTCCGAGGGCGGTCTTCACATTCTTGGATACAGCCAGATAAGAGCACATACCCAGGAAGAAGGCAAATATCATATTGTCCACAAAGATTGAGCGGACAAAAAGACTAATCATATGTTCCATACTACTTCTCCTCCTTATTATAAGCACGATGTGCCCAGATTACACAACCTACGATAATCAAACTCATAGCAGGCATCACCATCATACCGTTATTGGTATAACCGGCATCGTACATGAACTGGGGAATCACCTGGAATCCCAGAAGGGTTCCGAAGCCGAAGAGCTCACGGAAGAAGCCTACGATAACCAGTACGGCGGCATAACCCAGACCGTTACCGATACCATCCAGGAATGAAGGCCAGGGACCGTTCTGCATAGCAAAGGCCTCCAGACGGCCCATGAGGATACAGTTGGTGATGATAAGACCTACATATACGCTCAGCTGGACGCTTACATCATATACATAAGCCTTGAGCAGCTGGCTGACAATTGTTACAAGAGCTGCCACAACTACCAACTGTACGATAATACGGATACGGTTGGGAATGGTCTTGCGCAGCAGAGAGATAATCACATTTGAGAATGCCGTAATGACCGTCACACTCAATCCCATAACGATAGCGGGCTTCAGCTGACTGGTCACAGCCAATGCCGAACAGATACCAAGCACCTGAACGGCGATGGGATTGTTTAGGTTAAGGGGGCTGGTGAAAGCGGCTTTATTCTCGTCAGAAAACAATTTACTCATCTTCTTTTCCTCCTTTATTCTTATTGTTCAACATCGGTTTCCACACTCACTTCCGCGTCATTCCCGATAGAGTCGCACTCGGCAACGGGCTCTTCCTCAGCACTCTCGCCGCAGGATTTTGCCAGGAACTCTTTGTAAGCAGTCAGTCCGTCCTTTACCATAGCGGCAACGCCATTGCTGGTAAGGGTGGCACCGGTTACACCGTCCACTTCGTTCTCTGCCTGAGCCGCACCGGCCTTCACAACGGTAAGGGCAACCTCGCCGTTCTCACCGAAGATGGGCTTGCCGATGAACTGATCCTGGAACCACTTCTCGCTGATACGGGCGCCAAGGCCGGCAGTCTCGCTCTCATGATAGAAGTAAGTGCCAAGCACCTTGTCCTTAGTCTCGTTCACGGCAATATAACCCCAGAGACCGCCCCAAAGGCCACGGCCCACAACAGGAATAACATAGGCCTTCTCACCGTTGGCGGTGGTGGCTGTAAAGACATGCAACTCACCGTTCTTGATAAGTGAGCCGTAAGTAGTATTGAAGTTACCCTCATAGGACTTCAGCTCGCCGTTCTCAAAAACATTGTCCTGTACCTTCCCGGCAAAGACTGCGGCCACATCAATGGCAGCCTTGTCATAGCCCAGGGCAGTCAGGATCTGTCCCTTGGTATCGTTTGCCACGTTGGCATCCTGAGTCTCTTTCAGCGCAGAAGCTACGAATGCCAGCAGGAAGGCAACGATGATAACCATTACTGCCGCATAGCAGATAGTATATACATTGTTGTTTGTATTCAATTTCATATCGCTGTCCTCCTTACTTTACTGTGGCGCGCTTGGCACGCATGTTAATGTTCCTCTGTACGAAGCAGTAGTCAATGAGACTTGCAAAGAGATTCATCAGCAGGATGGCAAGCATCATACCCTCGGGATAACCGGGATTGAGTACGCGAACCAGCACTGCAATGAAGCCAATCAGCAAGCCGTAAATATACTTACCGCACTCCGTACGGCAGCTTGTAACAGGATCGGTGGCCATAAACACGGCACCGAAGGCAAAGCCACCGATAACCAACTGCTCATACCACTGAATATGAGTCAGACCCAACACTTGCATCAGGTAGCCCGTAGCGGCTCCACCCACGAAGACACTTAACATGGTCTTCCAGCTGGCAATGCCGGTCCACAGCAATAACAGACCGCCCAATGCAATGGCAATGACGCTGGTCTCACCGATACATCCGGGAATAAGACCCGTAACAGCATTCTGAATTGTCTCGGGAGCAAAGCCTGCGAAACCGGCCTGGGCAGCCTCGCCAAGAGGAGTTGCCGCGGTGTAGGCATCGGTAGCCTGATAACCGAGACCGAAGATGGTGTCCTGAGCTACCCATACAGTAGCGTCACCCGTCATAGCAGACGGATAGCTGAAGAACAGGAAAGCACGGGTAATAAGCGCGGGATTGAAGATATTCATACCTGTACCACCGAAAATCTCCTTTGCCAGAATAACACTGAACGCAACGGCAATAGCCAGCATCCATAAAGGACAGGTAACGGGCACAATCATAGGAATAATGATACCGGATACCAGATATCCCTCCTGAATCTCCTCATTCTTCCACTGTGCTACTGTAAACTCAATACCCAGACCTACCGCGTAGCTGACGATGATCTTGGGCAGAACGGCCAGGAAGCCGTAACAGAACATACTCCAGAACGTGGCATCGGCCAGATGACCTGTTGCCAGAGCGTTCTGATAACCCACGTTATACATACCGAAGAGCAGAGCGGGAATCAGAGCAATAACAACAAGACTCATGATACGCTTGCTATCGATAGCATCGTGGATATTCACACTTCCTACGCGACTGGTGGTATTGGGGACGAAAGCAAACGTCTCGAAACCGTCCACCAACGAGCGGAAGGCATGGAACTTGCCGCCCTCCTCTATGTAGGGATGTATGTTATCGAATAGTTTCTTTATTGGATTCATATTATTTATAATAATGTAATATGGTCAACTCGTCAACCTGTTCACTTGTCAACTTGTCAACACATCAACTGATTAAGCATTCTCTTTACGCAGGATATCCAGACCCTCACGGACAATACGCTGCAACTCCAGCTTACTGCTGTCCACGAACTCCGCGATAGCGAAATCCTCGGGAGCTACCTCATAGATACCCAGCGCCTCCTGGCGGTCGATATCACCGGAAATGATGGCTTTCACCAGATAGCCGGCATAGATATCCATGGGGAACACCTTGTCATACTCACCGCTCATAATCATGTGGCGCTCACCACCCTTGATACGGGCATCCAGCACATACTCCTTTTTCTTACCGAACAGCCAGGAGAAGTAACTGCGGTGTGTACTGAAGGTATTGAAACGGGGCATTATCCAACCCAGCATCTCATCAGCATGGTCACCCTCCGGTATCACGTTCACCTCCGTGGCATGAGCACCCAGGAAGCCCTCGGCACAAGTCTTGACACCAGTCATTACATTACCGTTGATGATACGGCTGCCATCCACCTTCACATTACCCTCAATCAGGGTAGTCAGCTTCTGGCCCACCAGCATCTTGTAGTACTTAGGAGCGCTTACCTCACTGCCGGCCAGGGCAACGGTACGTGTCAGGTCCACCTTTCCGCTGTTCATCAGACGGCCCACGAAGATAACCTCCTCGGCACCCAGTGTCCAAACCACCTCACCCTTGTTGACGGGGCTTACATGATTAATCTGCACACCCACGTTACCGGCAGGGGCAGGACCGTCAAACACATTCACCTCACAGTCCTTGGCACCGGTCAGCGCCGCATTCGTCTGCCTGGCACTGATGCCCAGATAAACCTTGGCCAGCTTGCTCAGCGCAGTGATACCGGCCTGGAAGTCAGCTTCCTGGCCAGAGAGCACATATTCAAAGTCCTGACTCAGAGGCATACTGTTGAATGCACTTACGAAGATTGCCTTAGGAGCATCCTCGGGATTAGCCACCACGTCATAGGGACGCTGGCGGAAGAATCCGAACAGACCACTCTCCAAAAGCAAAGACTTCACGTCACCCTTCACGTCAAACTGACGAGCCTCCTGCTTACCGTCAGGCTGAACACGAACACTCAGAAGCTTACGTCTGTCACCGCGTTCAACCAGTGAGACAGTACCGCTGACAGGGCTGACAAACTTCACTTCAGGATGCAACTTGTCCACGAACAAGGCATCCCCGGCCTTGACGGCATCACCTTCCTTAACCACTACTTTGGGCTTCAGACCGCAGAAGTCGTCCGGAATGAGCGCATACTCACCGGGGCAACCAATGCTGGCAGTTTCCTTGGCAGCTTTACCTTTCAGGTTGATGTCCAGGCCTTTACGTAATTTGATTACTTTTGCCATATCTTTGGATTAAAAATATATAGGTTCCATTTTAGCCGTGCAAAATTATAAAATTTTAACCGAACTGGACACTTTTCCAAAATATTTTTTGTACTTTTGTTCTCGATTATAACAAACAGGTACAATAAACGAGAGAATAAAGAAGCATAAAAGCATTAAAATTCATAATAAGATGCTTTGTGGGACTGGTTTTGGTCATTTATCTGACAGGACTTTCCCTTTCCTGGATTCCGGCGGTTCAAGGCTGGACTGCAGGTGTTTTATCCCAATCCCTCACCGACTACCTAGGCACTACCGTCCGCATCGGCAACGTCAGCCCCGGACTGTTCAACCGTCTGATTATTGATGACATCCAGGTCTTTGACCGGAAGGACTCCCTCATGCTCAGTGCCGCCCGCGTGGCAGCCAAAATCAGAATACTGCCCCTGCTCGAGAAGCAGGTACACATTGACAATGCACAGCTCATCGGTGCCGACATTACACTCTATAAGACTGATGCCCAAAGCCGCCTGAACTGCCAGTTCCTCATAGACAAGTTCAGCAAGAACAAGAAGCAGGACACTGGTACAGACATCCGGATTGACGCCCTGCTGATAAGAAGAACCACGCTGCGATACAATGTCTGGGATACCACTCCCACCCCGCACAGATTCAATCCCGACCACCTGTCGGTCAGCAATATTGATGTGAATGCCAAGGTTCACTTCTGCATGCCGGACACCATGGATATCTGCCTGAAGAGGCTCAGTTTTACGGAGGCATGCGGACTTACCGTCAGGCAGCTTTCCTTCCTGGCAAATGCCAACGGGCAGAAAGCGGTGCTGTCCGACTTCAACCTTCAGACGGACAACTCCGACTTGCGGATTCCCCAGTTGCAGGCCCGCTACCCGGAGTTCCCCCGCAAAGGGGATTTTAAGCAGTGGCTGCAAGGAACGGATATAAGAGGTACGCTACAGGCTGACATCCGGCCATCTGACTTTGCCTGCCTCACCGACAAGGTGCAACATTTCACATCCCACATTCTCATTTCGGGCGAATGTGCGATACAGGAGGGCAACCTGCACCTGCCGGACTTTAGTCTTTCTGATGCGGGGCAGGAATTGCAGCTTAGGGCCGACGTGGCCATGCGCGGAATCACGGACCGCCCGTCGGTTGATGTCAGCAACCTGCAGTTGAGGACCGGCAAGAACATCCAGCAGTTTATCCTCGGGAATATCCGAGGCAGGGAGGCAGAGCCGCTCCCTGTTCTTTCCCGTATCGGCAATGCCCTTGTCGAGGGCAGCCTCAGCTACCGCCATAATCTGGTGGAGGCCGACCTTACCACTACCACCCCGCAGGGCTCTCTTCTCATGCAGGGTAAACTGACAGACAAGGATAAAGTCAATGCCCTGCTCTCTACCGACAGGTTCAACCTGGGCCAGTTGCTCCCTGAAGAGAAGTCGGCCGAACTGGGAAACATCGCTTTCTCGGCAGAGGTGACCGGACACTTGCACGGGCAGGACAATAAGCCGGAGCTCTCCTTAAGGGGCATCATCAGCAGTCTGGTCTGTCGCAACCATGAATACCGGGGCATTGCTCTGAACGGGACTGTCATCGGCAACAGCTATAGCGGGAATATCGACCTTGCCGACCTCAGCGGCTCCTTGCAGTTGAGTGCGAAGGCCGACCTGCATTCCGACCAGAAAAGGATACTTTGCTCGGGCACGCTCTCCGACTTCTCGCCCTATGGCCTGAACCTGACCAAATCGAATGAGGCGGTAAGGTACAGCGGAAAGATAGACGCTGACATTACGCTTACCGGTACTGACCGCATAACCGGGGACGTTGCTGTCACGGATGTTACAATCCGCACGGACCAGGACAGCCCTGTCGTAATAGACAGCATCTCCATCCGCAGCATCTATGACGAGAGGGGACAGCACCTGACTCTCCTCAGCCCGTTTGCCGAAGCGCAGGCCGTAGGACATTTCCAGTGGAAGGACCTGGCATCTTCCTTCCTGAACATCACACATCAGGCATTACCCAGCATCTTCCCCCAGCCGCGAGCCAAGATTTCCGCAGACACCGACATAGCCTTCTCCGTCACAGCCAGGGACACCACCCTGCTGCGCTCGCTTACCGGAGCGGATATCAGGATTCCCGAGACTGCCGTCATCCAGGGAGAGATGAGCAACCTTACCCAACGGATCAATCTCAACGCCAATATCCCGCAATTCTATTATGGCAATAATAACCTCAGACACACCGAGCTTCATCTCGAAAGCTACAACAACATCATCCAGACCAGTCTGAAGACAGAGCGCGTCATGAAGGGAAAGGCCACCGAGCTTAACCTCAATGCCTATGCCAACAAGGACAAGCTCATCACCCGCCTGGACTGGGACAACCACAAACGCCCGACCATGAAGGGCAATATCAACCTGACAGGGTACTTCAATCGCGACTTTTCCAACAGCCAGGCCATTGAAGGCGTTATCAAAACATCCGACATCATCATCAACGACACCACCTGGACGCTGTCCCCGGCACACGTGAACTACCATGACAACGTAGTGGATGTAGAGAACGTGAAACTGACATGCGAGAACCGCCATATCGCCATCAATGGCAGAATGTCAAGGGAGAGTACCGATACACTGACAGCCGACCTCAGCCAGATCGACCTTGCCTATATCTTTGACCTGGTCAATTTCCATGATGTTGATTTCGACGGCAAGGCTACAGGACTGGTCTATGCTACCTCTGTACTGAGGAAACCTGTTATCGACGGTTATCTGCACGTCTATGACTTTCTGATGAACGGAGCTCCGATGGGCGACTGCGACGCGTACTGCAACTGGGGCAGCAAGGGAAAGGCCATCACCCTGGATGCTCACCTAAGGGATTTGGCCACCCGTCAGCAGACAAGCGTCAGCGGCACCATCACCCCCGGCAAGGAAGAAGGCAGCGGACTGGACCTTTACATAAAGTCCAACCGCACCAACATCGCATTCCTCAACAAATGGACCAAGGACATCTTCAGCAACCTGGCCGGCAGCGTCAGCGGATGGGCTCGCCTGCACGGTCCCTTCAAGACCTTTGCCATGGACGGCGACCTGCTTATCAACGAAGCCTCTATGCATGTCCTTTCCCTGGGTGTGGACTATCACACCGCAGGGGACAGCGTCATCATGCGCCCCGGAAACATCTGGTTCCGGGACATCACCATCCATGACCAGTACAGCAACGGCACAGACTCCGACCACACAGCGCAGCTGGACGGGCATCTCATCTACGACCGATTCAGCAACATGCGGTATCTGTTCAATGCCACGGCACATAACATCTTAGGATATGACTTCCGCGAGTTCGGCGATGCCAATTTCTACGGAACCGTCTTTGCCGACGGCAAACTTACGCTCTCAGGCCTGCCAGGTGAGCTGAATGTTGACGTAGAGGTCTCACCGCAGAAGAAAACCAACTTTGTATATAAGGTAGCCTCCCCAGAAACCATCACCGAGGCAGGCTTCATCACCTACGTCTCACACACAGACACTGCCCGCAACGCCCGGACAGAAGCCGTAGCCCAGGAGAAGCCCCAGACCAATATACGCATCAACTTTGACATAGACGTCAACCCCAATGCCACCCTCAAGCTCCTCATGGATCCCCGGTCAGGCGACTATATCAACCTGGCTGGCAACGGACACATCCTGGCTAACTTCTACAACAAGGGTAAATTTCAGATATACGGCACTTTCAGGGTAGATAACGGAACCTACAAGTTGTCCGTGCAGGATGTCATCCGCAAGGACTTCCAGTTCCAGCGTGACGGCACCATCGTCTTCGGCGGCAATCCGATGCAAGCCTCTCTCAACCTTAAGGCAAACTATACTGTGCCCAACGTCTCCCTTAATGAACTCTCTGCCTCAAGCCTCGGATTGGCCAACACCCGTGTGGACTGTATCATGAACATCGGCGGACTGGCCGGACAGCCTGTCATCACCTTCGACTTCGACCTTCCCAATGCCAACGAAGACGAAAAGAAGATGGTCCGTTCCATGATAAATACCGAGGAGGAACGCAATATGCAAGTCATCTACCTGCTTGGAATCGGACGCTTCTACAGCTACGGAGCCCAGTATCAGGACAAAGGCTCCAGCCTGCAAAGCAGCATGGCCATCAACTCCTTCCTGAGCAGCACCCTCAGCAGCCAGTTCAACCAGATACTCTCTAGCGCCGTAGGCTCCAACAACTGGACCTTCGGCACCAACCTGCGCACCGGTGAAACCGGCTGGGACAAACTGGACGTAGAAGGCATGCTCAGCGGCAGAATGCTGAACAACAGGCTTCTCATTAACGGCAACTTCGGCTACCGCGAGAGCTACTACAGCACCAACAACTTCATCGGCGACTTCGATATCCAGTATATCCTCACCCGCAACGGAGACTTCTCCCTCAAGGCCTACAATCAGACCAATGACCGCTACTTCGTGCAGTCCTCACTCACCACCCAGGGCCTGGGCATCCAGTTCAAGCGCGACTTCAACAACTGGAAGGAAGCCTTCCGGAAAAATAAGAAGAAAAAGCGGCCCCCGAAGGAATTGAACATTGAGCATTGAGAATGATTTCGGTTAGCGGTTAGCGGTTAGCGAACACCGCGGCAGCAAATTCTTCATTCTTCATTAAAAAAACTATCAACTGTCAACTATCAACTGTCAACTATCAACTGTCAACTATCAACTGTCAACTATCAACTGTCAACTTTAAACTTTACAAAAATGTATATCATCGGAATTGCCGGAGGAACCGGATCAGGAAAAACAACCGTAGTAAAGAAAATCATGGACGCGCTGCCAACAGACAAGGTAGCCGTAATACCATTGGACTCCTACTACAATGACACCTCACATCTCAGCATGGAGGAGCGTAAGAAAATCAACTTTGATCACCCCAATGCCTTTGACTGGAAACTGCTCACCCAGCAGATTCAGGACCTGCGCCAGCACAAGAGCATCGAGCAGCCCACCTACAGTTACATCATCAGTAACCGACTTGCAGAAACCGTTCACATAGAACCCTGTGAAGTGATTATAATAGAGGGCATTATGGCCTTATGGAAAAAGGAATTGCGTGACCTCATGGACCTCAAGATCTTTGTTGATGCCGACCCCGACGAACGCCTTATCCGCGTCATCCAGCGCGACATCATCGAACGAGGCCGCACTGCCCAGATGGTCATTGACCGCTACCGCCAGGTACTCAAGCCCATGCACGAGGAGTTCATCGAGCCCACCAAGCGCTACGCCGACCTCATCATCCCCCTTGGCGGCACCAACAAACAGGCCATCCATATCATGCGTTCCTACATCATCCATCACGTTGCCAGTATTTAATGGTTAGAGGTTAGCGGTTAGTGGTTAGTGGTTAGTGGTTAGAGGATTGAAACTTGAAACCTGAAACCTGAAACCTGAAACCTGAAACTTGAAACCTGAAACCTGAAACTTGAAACCTGAAACTTGAAACTTGAAACCTGAAACTATACGTTAAAGTTGTTAAATACAAGAAAAAAAAGAGGGAATAACATTTTGTTATTCCAACGGGAATTTGTAATATTGCACTCGTAAACCATAAAATAAGGAGAATTATGAAGCATTTTACACTCGCACTGGTAGCTGCAGCAGCCTTCTGTTCACAGGCATTTGCGCAGAACAAAGTCAAGACATTGTACACCGCAGGCGAAACCCTCAATGTAAGCCTGCTCAACAACGAACAGCCCGTACAGATCAACCGCACCCTCTTTGCCGGTTATAACACCATCTGCCTGCCCATGAGCCTCACCGCAGCACAGCTGCAGGCAGCAGCCAAGGATGTACAGATAGAGCGTCTTATCTCTATCGGACAGGAAGGCAGCACCCTGAACCTCTACTTCCTGGACTGCACCACCGAGGGAATCGAGGCCGGTGTACCCTACCTCATATACTCGCCTACCCTGCAGACCCTGCGTGTCAAGAGTTCAGACGCGGCAAATGTCAATACCGCCCTCAAGTGCATCACCAAGACCGACGCACAGGGCAACCAGATCTCCTTCGGCAGCAGCTGGGAAAGCGTACAGCTGGCAGGCCGTTACGGCATCCCCGCCGTGCAAGAGTCTGACGAGCTTCAGAGCATCCTCATCTGCACCAGCGGAGACAAGACCTTCCTGCCCACCCGCTGCGGATTCACCTGGGACAGCCAGAGCCCCACAGCACAAAGCCTGGAAATCAAGCACATCACAGACCTCAGTGGCGAGGAAACCTGTATAAAGGACCTCAAGGCCCAGAATGCCGTAGTAGATATCTACAATGCACAGGGAGCCCAGGTAAAGGCCAACACCAATATCAACAAGGCACTTCAGACACTACCCCGTGGTATCTACGTGATCAACGGTCTGAAAGTAGCCGTAAACTAACCCCACAAAATCAGACCGCCACGGAACATTATAACATCATATTAGCAAGCAACTCGCCCAGACGGCGCGAGTTGCTTGCTGGTTTAGGAGTCCCCTACCAGGTAAGAGTCATCTCCGGAATAGATGAATCCTACCCCGCCCAAATGGACGCGGCAGAAGTTCCCCAGTACATCAGCCAGCTGAAGGCCCGCGCCTACACCCTCACAGATTCCGAACTGTTGATAACGGCCGACACTATAGTCTGTCTGGACGGTGAGATCCTGGGCAAGCCACGGACTGAAGAAGAGGCCTGCCGGATGCTCAGGCACCTGTCCGGCCGCACCCATCAGGTCATAACAGGGGTCACCCTAACCACCACACGCTGGTCGCATTCCTTCTCCTGTACCAGCAACGTCACCTTCGCCACCCTCACACAGCAGGAGATTGACCATTACGTACATCACTACCATCCGCTTGACAAAGCCGGAGCTTACGGCATTCAGGAGTGGATAGGCTACATAGGCGTTACCCGCTTAGAGGGCTCCTACTTCAATGTAATGGGCCTTCCTGTGCAACGCCTATACACTGAACTGAAGAAATTAAACATTAAGATATGAGACATTATTCATTATTCTTTGCCGTTTTAGGCTTACTATTTACATTGACTTCATGCCAGAAGAACGACTACACATCTTATCTTCCCAGCTGGAAAGGCTTCCAATTTACACGTGAAGGCCAGATTGTCAATAGAACAGACATTTATGCTGGCGATGTCATTACCGTCACAGCCCTCCAGGACCAGAAAGGACGTCTTATAAACGCAACCACCTATAACTGGGAAGTTAAAGCTCAGATTCCCAATGCAGATGGTGTTTATGTAGACTCTGTCTTTTTCACCCAATCTTTACACACCAATTATGACGGTACCAGCAATGCCGACCCCTTTATCAAGTTCACCATTCCCCCAACAGCAACAGGTAGAGCAACAGTATCTTTCAACGCATCTTATTCTTTAAGCGGTCAAGGTGTACAGATATCAGACGGTGGCGATTACTCCAATTCCCCCAACATCTCTGGTAGCATACATTCCACATCTTCCAGTATGTACGGCGCAGCCAGAGGCTCCGTTAACTTTACCATCAAAACACGATGAGGAAACTCTGCGCGCTCCTTACCATCCTACTGCTGCACCTGCCATCCTTGGCACAAGTCAGAGACCTTTTGTCTGACACATGGGTAGCATCTGATGCTTTGGGGCGCGTAATGCCTACAGACGCAGAGGCACCATTAAAGACAGACAAGCCTCGTACCGTAGGCATATTCTATATCACTTGGCATGACGAGGGTAAGTTCAACCTCCGTTCTCCCTATGGGGGAGATGTAACTCGCACCCTTCAGGAAGCTCCCGAAGCCCGACTGGATGCCTATCATCCGGCCTGGAAGGAATGGAGCCTGCATTGGGGAGAACCCGAAGCAGGATATTTCCTCAGTCAGGACCGCTGGCTTATACGACGCGACCTCTCCATGCTCTCCGATGCTGGCGTTGACGTGCTGATTCTTGACGTCACCAATGCAGTCCTTTATTGGGACGAATGGGCGGTTCTCTTTGACGAGATGCAGAAGATGCGCTCCCTTGGCAACCCCGTTCCCCAGTTCTGTTTCTGGGCCTTTAACGGAAATGTTGTCAACGTAGTCACCCAACTCTACGAGCATATATATAAAAAAGGTATAGCACGCGATTTCTGGTTCCAGTGGCAAGGTCGTCCCTTGCTGCTCTATAATGCAGAGCCCGACCACGATGCCAATGGTGGAGGATACAACGCAGGCTCTTACCCCAAGGAAATCTATGATTTCTTCACTCTGCGTAATATGTGGTGGGGATATTACGAATGGGGAGGACACCGCTATGTGGGTACAGAAGACAATTGGAGCTTTGGCTACGAGATGAACGATGACCGTGTAGCCGCCATGCAACCCCGAGATCTTGCTTCACGCCATCAAGGCCGTCTTGAGGAGATGGCCGTTACGCCTGCCCAGCACCCCATAAGCATAACAGGCAAAAGCTGGCGCAGAGAAACCAAAGAACCTGCACTCAACCAGTATGATATGCCCGATTCTGCATACGTTCCCTGGTTGGGAAAGACGGTTGCCCACCCAGAGGGTTATGGCATCTACTTCCAGGATCGCTGGAACGAGGCGCTCAGTGTAGATCCCGACTTCATTTACATCAATGACTGGAACGAATGGACGGCAGGAAAATACCGTTCTGGTCTGGCTCCCGGCAGCGAAACCGTATCTGGTCCCACCACTTTTCTGGGTAGGGAGAATCCTTTCTATTTTGTTGACCAGTACAATGCCGAATTCAACCGCAGTATTCAGCCCATGAGAGGAGGCTATACCGACAACTACTACATGCAGATGGTGCAAAACATTCGTCGGTATAAGGGTGTAAGGCCACAACCCGTTACACACGGTTATAACATGCCTGCCACCTTTTATGACACCCGTGGAGATGTAATTCACAGAGACCATAACGGATATGGCGGTCTGCATTATACAGATACCACAGGTCGTAACGATATCATTGAAACCAGCATCTACGTAACGCGTAAAGACATCGTTTTTGAGGTTCTTACCGACTCCACCCTGACCCCATCCTCAGATTCCAACTGGATGCTGCTGTACCTTGATGCCGATTCTCTTTCCTCTGGTTGGGAAGGCTTTGACTATTTAGTGCAGGGTGGCCGACTACACCGCTATGATGCCTCAACCCACAAATGGCTTGCCATAGCCCCTGTTGTGCAGAGCGTAGCCGGCAAACGCCTCATTATCAAAATTCCCCGTAAGGCCCTGCTTTTAACCGGTAAAGCCTTCTGTTTGGATTTCAAATGGGCAGACAATCCAACAAACCCCACAGACATCATCTCCGTTTCCACTACCGGGGACACTGCCCCCAACCGTCGCTTCCGCTATAACTTCCGATGGATGATAAAGTAGGAAGAAGTCTCCTTATTTATTTACCATGCAAAAGCGTGTTCGCCAGCCATCCATTTGCCTTGGGCAGAAAGAACTTGTTCTATAACATCACGAGCACAGCCATAGCCGCCGCAAAGAGGACTAACATAGGTACAGATATCACGTATCTCCTGGGCGGCATCAGCAGGACAGCAAGGTAAGCCGCAACGTTGCAGGACCTCATAATCAGGGATATCATCTCCCATATATAGGACCTCCTCGTCCTTAAGTCCGTGCTTGGAAAGAAACTGCTGGTAGATATCTATCTTACGTGAGCAACCTATATAAACGTCCTGAATATTCAACCCTTCGTATCGCTTCCTTACCGAGGCAACTGCGGCACCCGTAATGATGGCTACCTTCAGGCCACTTTTTACTGCTAACTGCAGGGCATAGCCATCGCGAATGTTGACAGTACGTTGAGGCATTCCGTCTGGTTGCATACTGACGGTTAACATACTAAGTACACCGTCAACATCAAAAGCCAATGCCTTAATCTTGCTGAGATTGTAGTTTATCATGGTGAATGCTATTGCTGATTATCTGATATAGTTGCTTAAGGTCTTCACGCTCCAGAAGCTCAATCTGGGCCTGCATGACTTCTTCATTCCAGCGGACGGCGGGGCCGGTCTGTGCCTGGGCAGGGGTGAGGGCGTGTACCTTACGGGCCGTTTCGTCAATCAGGGGGAGCATGACGCTGAAGGGGATGTCATGCTGTGCGAGCATCTTCTCGGTAATGCGGTACATGTGATTGGTGAAGTTGCAGCAGAATACGGCGGCCAGATGCAGGTAGCGGCGGCGGGAGGAGTCCATCTCCGTTACCACAGAGCTGATCTGAGAGGCCACCTCATGAAGGAGGGGCAGGTTGCCGTCGCTCTCAATAAACAGGGGGACCTGCCGCATATCCAGGGGGCGTCCCTTGGTGAAGGTCTGCAGGGGGTAGAGCACTCCCCTATTCCGCTGCGGCAGGATGCTCATGGGCACGCTGCCGGCGGTATGTACTACCAGGCCGTCAACGGGTCCTATGGCGGCTGCCACCTGTGCGATGGCGCTGTCTGTTACGGCTATAATGTAGAGGTCGGCATCCTGCGGTATGGGCTGGGTGCGGTTACGTCCGCCCAAAGCCAGTACCTGATGGCCGGCCCGGGTGAGTGCTTCCTGCAGGTGCGAGGCTACGTTGCCCCGCCCTATCAGTACTGTCCTATATGTACGCGTTCCCACTTCAGTTTGTCTTCGTTCTGAGGTTTACGTTCCATTCCCTTATGTCCTACGGCTATGATGCAGACTACGCCCATCTGCTCGGGTATCTGGAGCAGGGAGCAGACGATGGAGGCGGCATTGCGCTCGTCGGCAGTATAGCGCTCGCGCACCTGAATCCAGCAGGCGCCCAGACCCAAGTCCTCAGCCTGAAGCAGGATATGGGTGGCGGCTACGGAGGCGTCCTCGATCCAGACGTCGCTGACGGCGGGGTCAGCCAGGACTACAATGGCCAGGGGTGCCTCGGCCAGGAAGTCGGCTCCCTGGGCCTTACACTGGCTGAGGGCCTGCAGCATCTGCGGGTCTTCTACGACTACGAATTCATAACTGTGGGTTCCCTTACTGCTGGGGGAGATGAGTCCGGCGCGCAGGAGGAGACGTACCTCCTCGGGATCTAATTTCTCGGGTGTAAACTTGCGTATTGAACGACGCTTACCTATTAATTCACTGAAATTCTCCATATTCTTTTTAGCGGTTAGTGGTTAGGGGATAGTGGTTAGTGGTTAGTGGTTAGCGAACCATCAACTGTCAACTGTCAACTATCAACTGTCAACTGTCCAGCCCCTTGCTCCTTAAACTTCTTAAACTCCTTAAACTTCTTAAACTGACTTTAATCTGTGAAATTTGTGCAAAGTTAGTGATTTTTTTGGCTTCGGATATACCAAAATGGGGTTTAATTACGTTATTTATTTAATGAAGCATCTATACATTATTATATTTATATGCTTTTTGCTACCCACGATAGCATTAAGCCAGGAGGAACAGACGGACACTGCCCAGGTTCATCTGAAGGGTCGGGTTATTGACGATAAACAGGAACCCGTGTCAATGTGCATAATCAAAGTAGAGGGGCAGGCAGCCGGCACGATGGCTGACATGGAGGGTCAGTATAAACTGTCCTTCCATACGGGTGACAGTGTGGTGATCACTTACAGCATGGTGGGATTTGTAACCCGGCGCAGGGTGCTGAAGAAGCCGAAAGGCAATCTGACACTGAACATTACCATGCATGAGGACGGCAAGCTGCTAGGCGAGGTGACTGTATCGGACATGCGAAGGGAGATGACCACTACGCAGACGCTGAACAAGGCGGAACTGAAGCGGATGCCGAGCACTACCGGCAATGCCGTAGAGGAACTGGTGGCTACACAGGCCGGAGTAAGCACACATAACGAACTGAGCAGCCAGTATAACGTCAGGGGCGGTTCGTTCGATGAGAATTGCGTCTATATCAACGGTGTGGAGGTTTACCGCCCGCTGCTTATCAGTAGCGGACAGCAGGAGGGCCTTTCCATCATCAACAGCGACATGGTAGAGAAGATAAACTTCAGCGCCGGCGGATTCGAGGCAAAATACGGTGACAAGATGAGCAGTGTCCTGGACATTACCTATGCCCGACCCACGAAGGCGGAGGGAAGTGTGCAGGCCAGCCTGCTGGGCGTGAACGGCTATGCGGGATTTGGAAACAGAAAGTTTGCCTTCAGCAACGGACTGCGCTACAAGACCAACCAGTATATGCTGGGAGGCCTGGAGACGAAGGGTGAGTACAAGCCTAATTTTATTGACTACCAGGCTTACCTGAGCTGGATGCCCTCCAATATGTGGACGTTGGATGCCATTGCATACATCAGCCGTAACAACTACAACTTCAAGCCTACGGACCGGGAGACGAACTTCGGTACGATGGATAACGTAAGGCACTTCAAGGTCTATTTTGACGGCAAGGAGGAGGACCGCTTCAATACGCTGTTCGGTACGGTGAAGGTGACCAGGAAACTGAAAGAGAAACAGTCCATAGGCTTGTCCTTTACCGGATTCAGCACCAGGGAGCGTGTTACCTACGATATCCAGGGCCAGTATTGGCTGAACGAGACGAACACTGACGATCAGCTGGGCGTAGGTACATACATGGAACATGCGCGCAATACGCTGAAGAGCAGTTCGGTGACGCTGAAGGCTGCGTATGACGCCCAGTTCGGCAGGCATAAACTGCAGACCGGCCTAAGCTGGCGCCACGAGAACATTGAGGAGAATACGCGTGAGTGGGAGTACCGCGACAGTAGCGGATACAGCATACCGCATACGGGAAATGCCCTGGAGATTATCTATAACCTGAAGAGTATCAACAGTGTTAGCTCCAACCACATGGAGTTCTATGCGCAGGATACCTACAGGACGGAAAGCAAGGTGGGTATCCTGAGTGTAAACTACGGTGCCCGACTGAGTTACTGGAACTGGAACAAGGAATGGCTCTTCAGTCCGCGTGTATGCCTGGGATATGTTCCGGCGGCCAATGAGAATCTGACCTTCCGCCTGGCCATGGGTATGTACTATCAGCGCCCCTTCTACAAGGAACTGCGTGATACGATTACCACCAACGGCAATACGATTGTAGAGCTGAACAGGAACATCAAGTCACAGCGTTCGTTCCAGGTGGTGGCCGGCATGGAGTACAAGTTCAAGATGATGGAACGGCTTTTCAAATTCACGACTGAGGTGTATTATAAGGCACAAAGCAACCTGAACCCCTATAACGTGGATAACGTTAAGATTGTATATTACGGTAATAACTGTGCCAGCGGCTATGTGGCCGGTGTGGACTTTAAGCTGTACGGTGAATTCATTCCGGGCAATGACTCGTGGATCAGCTTCGGTCTGATGAAAGCGCAGATGACGCTGAACGGGAAGAGTATTCCACAGCCTACGGATCAGCGCTACAACATCAACTTCTTCTTCAGTGACTACTTTCCGGGCAGTACAAAATGGAAGATGAACCTGAAGGGTACCTTTGCGCAAGGTCTGCCCTTCGGCCCCCCGCATACGGGACTGGAGAAGAATGTATTCCGTTCCTCGGCATACAGGCGAGTGGACGTGGGTATGACGTATCGTCTGTTGGATAATGAGGATCGCCACCTGCGCCGCAACTTTGTGAAGAACATATGGTTAGGGCTGGACTGTCTGAACCTGTTCGGGTTCAATAATGTGAGCGGTTACTACTGGGTAACGGATGTGACCAATCACCAGTATGCTGTGCCCAATTACCTGACGGGCAGAATGATTAATGCGCGCTTGCAGGTGGAATTCTGAAAAAGTGTGGCGATTTTCTTTGTAAGACAAGGAAAAAATCATTAACTTTGCGGTGATATACTGTTTACGGTTTACTGTCAGACTCGAGAAAATATCAAACTAATAAACATATAAACTCAAAAACTAACAAACTGATTACAGAAATGAAAATTTCACGCATTGAGCATTTAGGCATTGCAGTACAGAGCATTGAGGATGTACTGCCCTATTTCCAGGACGTACTGGGCCTGGAGGTTTACAAGACAGAAGTAGTAGAGGATCAGAAGGTGAAGACTGCCTTCCTGAAGGTTGGCGAGGTGAAGTTGGAGCTGTTGGAGCCCACATGCCCCGAGAGTACCGTTCAGAAGTTCCTGGACAATGGAGGCAGAGGTATCCACCATGTTGCTTTCAAGGTTGAGGATGGTGTATCTGAGGCACTGGCCATGTGTGACGGCAAGGGAATCCGACTGATTGACAAGGCTCCCCGTAAGGGTGCTGACGGATTGCACATTGCTTTCCTTCACCCCAAGAGCACTTGCGGTATCCTGACGGAATTGTGTGAGGAATAAGACTCACGCATTATATCACGAATAAGACCTCCTGTCCGGTGTGGACAGGAGGTCTTATTCATTTGATCTATAGAGTTGCTCTCTCTCAGGCGGGAGAGTGAAGCATCTGTGCCTTCTTGGCAGCCTTCTCCATTTTAATCTTTGCCTTCTCGGCTTTCTTGGCAGCCTTCAATGAGGACTTCTCTGCCTTGATGGCATCATCTACAATCTTCTTCTTCTCCTTCAGTTCCTTGATGGCTATCTTCTTCTTCTCCATCTCTACGTTGGTGTTTACATCAGACGGATTGGCCTTTACCTTGGCCTTCAGAGCCTTCAACTCATGAGTAGCAATGGTGATTTCACTTTTATACTGAGCACTAAGTGCCTTATTCTTGACCATGTCTTCACTCTGAGCACTGCATACTACCGGCATGCAGAGCATTGCCATCATTAAAGCTAACTTCAGACTTTTCTTCATAGGGTTTGGATTTTTAATTAATGTATTATTTTATTGTTTTCAGGGAAAATCACTTTTGGCGAGAAGGTCCTGGCCTCCTCGAAGTCCATCAGGGCATAGGAGATAATAATGACGGTATCGCCTACCTGCACCTTACGGGCGGCGGCACCGTTCAGACATATACAGCCTGAGCCTCGCTCGCCCTTGATTACATACGTCTCAAGGCGCTCACCGTTATTATTGTCCACTACCTGCACTTTCTCGCCGGCTATCAGGCCGGCTGCGTCCATAAGATCCTCGTCGATGGTGATACTTCCCATATAGTTGAGGTTGGCCTCGGTAACTTTGACGCAGTGCAGCTTGGATTTCAATACTTCTATCATCATAATGCTTTACTTGTAGCGTATATGGTCTATGAGGCGGATGGGCTTGGATCCGCAGAATACTGTTATACAACCCACAATACTGTCAGCATCGTCCCATGAGGCAACATCAGCCAGTGTGTCGCCGTCCACGATGCTGAAGTACTGCACCTCGAGCCCGTCAAAGGCGTTGATATGCTCTACTACGTAGTCATGGGTCTGCTGTACATCATAACCTAAGGTGAGACTGTCCTTCATCACCCGGTAGATATTGGCTGCCAGCGCACGCTCGTCAGCGGTAAGGAGGGTATTGCGGCTGCTACGTGCCAGGCCGCTCTCCTCGCGTATAACGGGGCAGGGAACAATCTGAACCTTGAAGCCGAGGTCAGCTACCATGCGCTTGATGACGGCTATCTGCTGATAGTCCTTCTCGCCCAGATACAGGCGGTCGGGGTTGGTGTACGTGAGCAGTTTGCTTACGACCTGGCATACGCCGTTAAAATGGCCGGGACGCATGGCACCCTCCATGACGCAGTCAGTGGGAGGATAGCTGAACGTGCGGGTATCGGGCTCGGGATAGACTTCCTGCACAGAGGGGGCGAAAGCTATGTAGGCACCGCACTGCTCCGACAACCGGCAGTCTGCCTCCAGGGTACGGGGGTAACGCTCCAGGTCTTTCTTATCATTAAATTGTGTAGGATTCAGGAAAATACTTACTACGGTCACGTCATTCTCACTTGCACTGCGTCTTATCAGTGAGGCGTGTCCTTCATGCAGGGCACCCATGGTGGGTACAAAGCCTATGGTGTGACCTTTCTGACGTTCGGTCTGTAACACCGACTGCAATTCTGCTATTGTATGAATTACCAACATTTCTGTATCTTAACGTTAAAATTCATGCAAAATAACACAGAAAAAAGCAAACAGAGAAACATTTTGGATAAAATATTCCTAAATTATGCAATTTAGCATGTCTGTATCGCTTTCAAACCATTCTTTTTTCGTATCTTTGCATGGATAAAGTTCAAGAACGATGACGAAAGCTAAGAAAATCCTTTTTATTACACAGGAAATTACACCTTACGTACCAGAGTCACCTATGACCAGGATTGGCCGGGAATTACCTCAGGCCATTCAGGAGAAAAGCCGTGAGATCAGGACCTTTATGCCTAAGTGGGGCATCATCAATGAGCGGAGGAACCAGTTGCACGAGGTAATCAGACTAAGCGGTATGAACCTGATCATAGATGAGACAGACCATCCACTGATTATCAAGGTTGCCAGCATTGCATCCTCCAGGATCCAGGTTTACTTTATTGACAATGACGACTACTTCGGAAAGAGATGTATGTCAAAGGACGAACAGGGAAAGGAGTATGCCGACAATGTAGAGCGTGCCGTATTCTATGCCCGCGGTGTGCTGGAAACCGTAAAGAAACTGCGCTGGACACCAGAGATTATCCATTGTCAGGGCTGGATGAGCAGCATCATTCCCTATTACATCAAGACAGCATATGCTGAGGAGCCGTCGTTCCGTGACTGCCGTACCATATTCACTCCTACGGAGGAGGATCTGACAGCCCCCCTGCCAGAGAACTTTGACAGTATCATCAAGTTCAGGAATACTGACGCCAAGGACTGGAAGGACCTGAACACCACAGGCAACACACAGCTACTGAACATGATAGGTATGAAGTATGCTGACGGTGTAAGCCTCATCAATTCCGTGCCCCTGTTCCAAGACTTTATCAAGAAACACAATATCCCCTTCCTGAAGGCCCAGAAGCCCGAGGACTTCGGTACGGCCTACTCCAGTTTCTATGATCAGATATGGAGCGAGGGGAAACCGGATAATGACGAAGACGAAGACGAAGATTAGAAAAGACATTACTGTTTATATATGAGACATTATCTAGCACTGCTGCTATTACCCTTATTATATGTCAGCTGCACCGAGGATACCCAGAACATAGGTATTTTCCCCGTTGCTGATGATATAGCCAACTCTAACGCACTGTTCAATGTATATACGAGATCCACGCTGCTGGATTCTGTATTGTACAGGGGCACATACAACTATCTGGGTTGCATCAGGGACCCCGAGACGGATGTGGACATCAGGGCTAACTTTGCCGCCCAGTTCCACACCTTCGAGAACTACCGTTTTCCGCAGCGGCACCTGTTGTTCCCAGACTGCCAGAAGACGCATGACAGCGAACCGGTGAAGTGCGACAGCATAGAGTTGCGCCTGTATTACACAGGCTACCTGGGCGACCCCAACAATCCCATGAAGTTAGAGGTGTATCCGCTCAGTTTCAACAAGATTATAGAGGAGGACAGCCTTTACTACGTGAATACGAACCTGGAGGAATATGTGGACGCCGGCACGGCTCCTATTGCCACCAAGGTATTTACGGCAGTGGACTATTCGGTTTCAGAGAATGTGAGGGAGGATGACAAGTACACCAATAACATACGCATCATGCTGCCTAGGGAATATGGCGACAAGTTGCTGAACACCTATTACGAGCATCCTGAATACTACAGGAATTCATACACCTTTATCCGTAAGGTATGCCCAGGCTTCTATTTTAAGATCAAGAACGGAACCGGTACTATGGTGAATGTGGATGTAAGTACGCTGAACCTGTTCTTCACCTATTATGACGAGGAAAAGCCAGACAGCACCTATGGCAGTATATGCCGTTTTGCCGCAACGCCCGAGGTTATACAGACTACACAGTTCACCAACGGAGACCTGCAGGATCTGGCAGACGATGAAGACTGCACGTACCTGAAGAGTCCTGCCGGCATAGGAACGGAGGTAACATTGCCCATCCATGAGATTTATGAGGGTCACATGGCTGACAGCATCAGCAAGGCTCAGCTTACCCTGCAGCGTTACAACAACAGTTCCAAGGATGACAATACGCTGAGCATCCCTGAGTATGTGGTGCTTATCCGGAAGGATGATGCGGTTTCCTTCTTCAGAGACAAGAAGTTGCCTGACAACCAGACTTCCTTCATTGCCTCCTTCAGCAAGACGTTTAACAGCTATACTTTTGAGAATCTGGGCAGATTCCTTACCTACTGCCGTTATGAGAGGGAGAAAGGAGTACAGGAATCCGGCCTTAGCCCGGAAGCATGGGAGGCGGCACACCCCAACTGGAACAAAATGGTGGCAATACCCGTGAGTGTGGTGAAGACTACGGACTCCTATGGTAGCACGGCCTATGCCAGCGTTTCGCATAACATGGCACTGAGCAGTACCAGACTGGTGGGCGGTCCCAACACGCCTATTAAGATGCAGGTGCTTTACAGCCGGTTTAAGTAGAGAGGTTAGAGGTTAGTGGTTAGAGGTTAGTGGTTAGAGGTTAGCGAGGCCCCCGAGCCCCCTAAAGGGGAGCGTGGGTTTGGATTAACGGTTAGAATATAATAAATCAGGGTCACCCGATTGGGATGACCCTGATTTGTTTTTCATTCTTTCATTTTTTCATTATTTCATTTTTTCATTCTTTCATTCTTTCATTATTTCATTTTTTCCTGGCAGTTTTCTTCTTAGCAGGAGAGGCCTTTTCCTTTTCCTTATCCTCCTTGGGCTCATACTTCTCCAGGCGGGCACGCAGGCGGCTGATTTCATTCTCCTTTACATTCAGCTCATTGCCCATATTGGCAATCTGGGTATAAAGACTGTTCAGCTCATCATTCTCTACGGCATCGGAGTAAAGGTCCTTGACGCGTTTCAGGAAGTCACCTAAGATGTTCATGTAGTTGGTGAAGGCATCATACTCATTCTCATAGATACCGCGATAGACACCGATTCCGTTGTTCTTGGTGGTCATGAAACGGAAGTTGTCCGTTGCTTGCAGGCGGTCCCAGTCTTGCTGAATACGACGATCCCTGCATGCCATGATACGCCCTACAATCTTCTCGTCATAAAGTTTATTGAATGCTTCGCGCTGCAGGTTGTTACCCAGCACACTGCTGGTATCACGCTCCTCGTCATTCCAGCTGACGGGATAGGATACCTCCAGGGGACCTACGGGGCGGTTCTTGGCGATAACCTCGCTGGGGGTCGCGAACTGAACCTCATCGGGAGCAATGGAGGGAAGAGCGCGCAGGAAGTCCAGGACGTGGCTCTCCAGAGGCTGGTAGATGCCAAGGGCGGAGAGTTCCATCATGATGTTGACGACGCTTTCCTCCTGGGGCAAGGCCTGGATCCAGCCGATGTACTTGTCGGCCATGAGGGGATATTCGGACCATGAGGCGTCATTGAAGCGGAGGCTGATGTCGTCACTGAGTTTGTAGTCACGCAGCAGCAGGGAGAGGCGTGCATCCTGGGCACAGCTATATACATAATGGGGGCTCTTCCAGCCGAGGATGTGCTTGGCGCCTTCTACCATCATGCCCTTGAATCCCATCTCGGATACGATGGAGCCTATCTCGTCATTGTAAATGAGTGAGCTGTTGCGTACTACCTTGGGGGTATGACCGAAGAGTTGCTTCATTTTCTTGGCCTGGCGTTTTAGTTCAGCCTGGAAATTCTCCACGTTACCCAATGAGGAAAGGCCATGGCTATAGGGCTCGGCGAGGAACTCTACGCATCCCGTCTCATTGAGTTGCTGCAGTACATCCAGCACTTCCGGGGCATACTGTTCCAACTGTTCCAGGGACACGCCGCTTATACTGAAGGCTACCTTGAACCCCTTGCCGTACTGCAGGGTCATATCCAGCAGAGTACGCAGGGCCGGCAAGTAGCTTCGCTCGGCGGTCTCCTGAGTTACGCGCTCGTTCTCATAGTCATCATAGTAATAATGATCGGTTCCAATATCGAAGAAACGATAGCGTTTCAGGTGAATGGGTTGATGTATCTCAAAATAAAGGCTGATCGTTTTCATATCTATTATACATTATATATTAGTTAAGTACCAATTCTCTATTTTATATCCTTAACGGCCTGCAGGTAATCCCCGTTATCAAACCAGCCACGTGATATCAGCTGGTTATAGCATTCCCTGATTCTGAGGCCTACCTTCTCCCAGGTTATCTGTTCCACCTCCTTGATGCCTTCTTCTGAGAGATACCTGTGAAGCGCATCATTGGTACAGATGCTGTAAATGGCGTTTGCCATGGCGTCTATGTCCCAATAATCAACCTTGATGACGTTACGCAGAATCTCTCCGCATCCTGACTGCTTGGAAATGACACAGGGACATCCGCACTGCATGGCCTCCAGGGGTGCGATACCGAAGGGCTCGCTTACGCTGGGCATAACGAACACGTCGGAGTTCTTGTAGCATTCATATACTTGCTTTCCGCGCTGGAATCCAGGGAAGTGGCATCTGTCCGCTATACCATATGCGGCAGCGAGATCTATCATGGCATGCATCATATCACCGCTTCCGGCAAAGCAGAAACGGATGTTATGGGTACGGTCAAGTACTCGCTTGGCGGCCTCAATGAAATATTCGGGCCCTTTCTGCATGGTGATACGTCCCAGATAGGTTACTACCTTCTCGTCAGGATTCTTATGCGGTTCTATGCTCTTTATCTCATCCGAGAGGGGATAGACGGCATTATGCATGGCTACGCACTTGCGCGGATCCTGGTGGTACTGGTTAATGACGGTCTGGCGGGTGAGCTCACTTACACACATGATACAGTCCGCATGATCCATCCCGTTCTTCTCGATACTGTAAACGGTGGGATTGACCTTGCCGCGCGAGCGGTCGAAGTCAGTGGCATGCACATGGATACACAGGGGTTTCCCGCTTACCATCTTGGCGTGTACACCGGCAGGATAGGTAAGCCAGTCATGGGCATGAATCATATCAAACTGTTCACTGCGTGCCAGTACTCCGGCGATGATAGAGAAGTTGTTGATCTCCTCATGCAGGTTGCCGGGATAGCCACCCGCAAATCCTATACATCCCAGATCATCCAATCCTTGCAGGTAGTTGAAGTCTGCGTACAGATGATCCCTGAAACGGAAATAGTCCTCGGCGGTGTGTCCCACAAAGCGGTCCCGGATCCAGTCGTAGTTTACATCACGCCATACTACGGGAACCTGACTCATGTTTATAATCTTAAGGAACTTCTCTTCCTCGCCTGTAGGTCGTGGCATACAGAATGTAGTCTCAACATCGCCCTGAAGGCTGAGTCCCTTGGTGATGCCGTAAGAGGCAACGGCCAGTCCTCCATAGATCTTAGGAGGAAACTCCCATCCGAACATTAATACTTTCATCTTTCTGTTCCTCCTTATTTAATACACTTCGTTGTTATACTTGTCCAATAGCTTTACGATACGCATGATACCCGACACATTCATGGCAAAACTGATGGCGCCGCGTCCGTGGAAGGGCGGATTGCCGTCAAAAAGCTCGGGGATGGTGCCGATGCAGTGGTAGAAGAGCTCCTCCTCATATCCTACCAGCAGGCGATCCACGTAGCTGAGACGGCTGAGCTTATACACATTCAGGCAGGCTTCCATGTAGAAACCGGCCAGCCAAGGCCAGGCTGTTCCCTGATGATAGGCGTAGTCACGCTGAACCTGAGGACCTACATACATGGGGTTGTAGCCACGGCTCTTGGGCGACAGTGACCTCAGCCCCTTGGGGGTGCTCAGTTCCTTGGTACAGTAGTCCAGAACTGACTTCTGCTGTTTCTTCTCAAGCGGTGAATAATCCAAGGCTACGGCAAACACCATATTGGGTCTTACGTCATAGTTCCTGTAGCCATCCACACAATAGTCACACAGATAGCCATATTCATTATAGAACATGGGGGCGAAGCTGTTGGCGCACAGGTCGGCTGCGGCGGTCAGCTCGTCAGTAAAATGTTTGTTCTGGACAAAGGTGCATAGCTCGGCACTGAAACGCAGGGCGTTGTACCAGAGGGCATTGAACTCCACGATGTAGCCTGTGCGGGGGACGATGGGTCTTCCGTTCACGGAACTGTTCATCCAGGTGATGGCCTTGTCGCGTCCCTCGCTATAGACAAGCCCGTTCTCCTTGACCTGCAGGTTGGGATGATTGCCGCCACGCAGCCATTCCATGATATCCCAGAGCAGATGTCCGTATTTCTCCTCGCACTTTTCCATGGAGACGAACTTGCTGTACTGCTGGATACACCAGATTGCCCATAGAAGGACATCGGGATGTTCTATCTCGGTCACACTGACAGTGAGGGGTTCGCCGGCCATGAACTCGCGTATGGCTTTCTCGGCTGTCACCATTACATCCTCAAACTTCTTTACTTCGTTATTGGTTAGTGTCAGACCAGGCAGTGAGATGAACATATCCCTGGCACGGCACTTGAACCAGGGGTAGCCGGCCAGTACGTAGTCTTCATGCTCACGATGCACGAAGAACTGGTGGGCGCTATTGACAAGCGTATTATAGAAATTGTCGCGCGGCGTACGCACATTCAGCTCATAATCAGCCAATTCAGCCAGCTTGTCAGTATCCACTTCCTCAAGTCCGGCAGCAAAGACTACGCTCTCGCCCTTACCAATGGTAAACTCGAAGTAGCCGGGCACATACAAGTCCTCGTCACTGGCATAGCCGCGTTCCTGTTCCTTGGGATACTCCAGCCCGCGGTACCAGTCGGGACGGAAAACGAAGTTGTTCTCCTTGTTGCACTGCATGTATAGGCAGGGATAACCTGGGTACATGCAGGTCTTGATGCCGTTCTGTACAATCTTGTAGGTCTTGTTCACCTTGTCATTCTCGTGCGTGAACTCACGGACGCTGCGGAAGGCCAGGAAGGGCTGCAGACGCAGGGTTGTCTGACTATGGGCATCCAACAATGTATACCTGATAATAATGCGGTTCTCAAAATGCTGGAACATCTGCTCACGCTTCAAAATCACACCGCCTACCCTATAAATGGTGGTAGGAACCTGCAGTGAGTCAAACTCGCGAATATACTTATGTCCGCGCGGGCTGAAGTTGTCTCCGTTATATTTATGCAGACCCAGATTAAACTCTGCGCCATGCTGAATAACAGTAGCATCCAGTGAGGACAACAGCACATGGTTCTCGTCATCCAGTTCGGGGACGGGCACAACAAGCAGACCGTGGTACTTGCGGGTATTGCAGTCCACGATGGTCGTACAGGAATAGGCACCCGAACGGTTTGACCTAAGAACCTCCTTGGGCAGGGATTCCGCCAAGTTTGTCATCAAAGTCTTATCGAATCGTAAATAACTCATAAACTGTTGTTATAGTAAAAGTCTGGTTAATGTTTAATTAATATCCTTAGTTTTTATCCGATTTGATTTGTCTATGCCTCAAAATTATAATTTTTTTTCCACACAGACAACTAACTGCGGCATTTTTTTGTCCCGCGATGCCAAATTACGGGTAAAACAAGGTATTTTTGGCACGGATTGTTTGGAGAAGCGTGTCTTTTTGGTTACCTTTGCAGCCAGTAACACAGAATTTCGGTATTAGTTAATGGTAGGAAACGAAGAGGTTTTAGACAGTCTTTCGGAACTGGCAGTTACCCTGACAGCTGAGGAGAGAGCTAAAGTTACGCAAAACATGGTGGTGCGCAAATTCGATAAGAACGTCACCATCTATAGTGAGGGCGACGAGCCGGAGAATCTGCTATGCCTTCTGGACGGTAAGGTCAAGATATACAAGGAAGGTGTGGGAGGCCGGAACCAGATTGTACGGGTGGTTCGCGCCGTAGAATACTTCGGCTACAGGGCAGCTTTCTCTGAAGAGAAATATGTGACGGGGGCCGCTGCTTTCGAATCATCTACCATTGCAATCATTCCCATGCACCTGATTTTCTCTATTGCCGAGAACAATGCCAATCTCTGCAATTTCTTCATCCGTAAACTGGCCAAAGCGTTAGGCAAGAGCGATGAACGTACCGTCAACCTTACCCAGAAGCATATCCGTGGCCGCCTGGCAGAGAGTATCCTCTTCCTGAAGGAGAATTATGGTGTTGAGGAGGACGGTTGTACACTCAGCATCTACCTGAGCCGCGAGGATATGGCTAACCTAAGCAATATGACTACCAGCAATGCCATCCGTACCCTCAGCCTTTTTGCCCAGGAGAAGATGATTGCCATTGACGGCCGTAAGATAAAGATTATCAATGAGGATGCCCTGCGTAAGACATCCCAGATTGGCTGACACAGCCCTACCCCATCATTTCCATTATCAGCTGAACTTTCTTGTCCATGGGTAGCATGGCATCTATCCAATGGATCTTTGTTCCCCTGCGTTCCATACCCCGGAACCATGTCATCTGCCGTTTGGCAAACTGATGAATGGCAATCTCCAACTGACGCACCATCTCGTCATAACTCAACCTGCCTATACAGTAGAGTGTCAGGTATTTATATTCCAGGCCATAATAGATAAGGTCCTCCGGCGCAACCTTCTCCAACAACCTACGCACCTCATCCACCATATGCTCCTCTTCCAGGCGTTTGTGCAGGCGATCCGTTATCTTCTGCCTACGCAACTCCCGGTCTATATTCACCCCTATCGTCAGACTTCTGACCTGCGGGAACTGACGCTCCTCTATGTGGTTCTGTCTGTAATACTCCTGAATTTCAATGGCACGGATGGCCCGTTTGGGCGTATCCACATCAGTCGTATTGTGCAGCGTCTTGTAGCCGCGCAATATCTCGGTCAGCCTGTCCAGGCTCTGCCCTTCAAGTCCGGCCCTAAGCGCCGGATTCTCCGGTACAGGCACCATCTTATAGCTTTTCAGTACAGATTCTATGTACAGTCCTGTTCCACCACAGAGGATGGGAATACATCCCCGGCCTATAATATTATAATAGGTATGCCAGAAGTCCTGCTGATACTGGAAAAGGTTATACTTCTCCCCGGCATCGGCTATGTCTATCAGGTGGTACGGAATTTCCATGCCGTTAACAGTGTAGTCAGCCAAATCCTTTCCCGTACCTACATCCATGCCTCTGTACACCTGGCGGCTGTCAGCGCTGATAATCTCAGCGTTGCCTAACTTCGCGGCCAGATGGGCAGCCAGGGCGGTCTTCCCCGATGCCGTAGGACCCAGTATGGTGATGATGTCAGTCTGCATTCCCTCTTACAATCACGCTTCCGCTTCCCTGATGAGTAGCCAGAATCAGTACCTCGGCAATCTGTACATGCGCCGGGGCGTTGGCGGCATATACGGCTACATCGGCGATATCATCACCCGTAAGCGGCTTAATCCCCTTATATACATTGGCTGCACGATCTGAATCTCCATGGAAACGGACGTTGCTGAAGTTCGTCTCTACGAGTCCGGGCTTCAGGTTCGTCACCCTAATGGCGGTATCGGCCACGTCTATACGCAGGCCGTCCGTAATGGTTTTGACGGCTGCCTTGGTGGCACAATATACATTTCCGCCGGCATAGGCGGCATCACCAGCTACGGAGCCGATGTTGATGATATGGCCCCGGTTGCGTTCCACCATTCCGGGAACTACCAGGCGGGTCATGGTAAGCAGGCCTTTAATATTGGTGTCTATCATGGTCTCCCAGTCCTCGAAGTTACCCTTGTATTCGGCCTCCAGGCCCAGGGCGAGGCCGGCATTGTTTACCAGGACGTCTATATCCTTCCATTCAGCAGGAAGGGTCTCGATATACTTCTTGGCTATCTCGCGGTCCCTGACATCAAAGGCCAACGTCATCACCTGTGTTTCTTTCATCGTCAGTTCCTGCCGGATCTCAGAGAGGGCATGAACATTTCTGCCGGTCAGAATCAGCCTGTCGCCGTTCTCTGCGAATTTTCTGGCACAGGCCAGACCGATGCCGCTTGTAGCGCCTGTTATCAATACAGTTTTCTTCATATCGTATATGCGGTTGTTTTTAATTTCGCCGTTGCAAAGATAGCGTAAATAATCCGATTACTATGTATATCGGGGCCTAAAATATACATATTCATGGCTGTTATCCGGTACATCTGTCCTGAATGGGAAGAATATTGGACGCTGAAGCATATAAAAACGGACTTTTATTTGCTCAATTCAGGATAACATGTTATCTTAGCCATGCAAAATGTACGTAAACTGCTAACCGGAATGCAAGAAGTGCATATATTATGAATAAGGTATATAAGGCTCATATCATCTACACCAGGCAGGCTGACAGCTTTGAGGTGCTGGAGAATGGCTACATAGGCGTAAACGGTAAGGGGTGCGTAACGGGTGTGGCTGCGGACCTGGCTTCGCTGGGCTGTGAGGATGCCGAGGTGACGGACCTGGGAGACTGCCTGCTGATTCCTGCAATGAATGACTTGCATGTACATGCGCCGCAATACAGGAATCAGGGGTTGGCAATGGATCTGGAACTGCTGCCCTGGCTGCAGAACTATACGTTCCCTGAGGAGATGAAGTTTGCCAACCTCTCTTATGCCGAACGGATGTACAGGAGGTTTGTGCATGACTTGTGGCGCTTCGGTACCATGAGGTCCTGTGTATTTGCTACTGTACATACTGAGAGTACCCGGTTGTTGATGGACCTGTTCAGGGATGCCGGCATGGGTGCTTTGGTGGGCAAGGTGGCCATGAACCGTAATTGCCCTGCCGGACTGCAGGAGAGTGTGGAGGATATGGTAAAAGGGTATGAGGAGTTGCTGGCCTGTTCACAGTCCTCCCGGAGGAAAGTGTCTGAGGCTGATAAGGTACGACCGATTATCACACCACGGTTCATTCCCTCCTGTACACCGGAGATGCTGCGTGCCTGCGGTGAGTTGGCCGGGAAGTACGGGTTGCCCGTGCAGTCACATCTTTCCGAGAACAGGGATGAGATAGCCTGGGTACGGGAGTTGGAGAAGGAGAGTAAATGCTATGGCGATGCCTATGACCGTTACGGTCTGTTCGGTCAGACGCCTACGGTGATGGCTCACTGTGTATGGACGGCTGGCGAGGAGCTGGAGCTGATAAAACGGCGTGATGTGATGGTGGCCCATTGCCCCACATCCAACTTTAACGTTGCCTCAGGTATGGCACCCGTGCGTCAGTTCCTGGACGAGGGAATACATGTGGGACTGGGCAGCGACATCAGCGGCGGACACTGTCTGAGCATCTTCAAGGTGATGGTATATGCCATCCAGGTGAGCAAGATGCACTATCAGCAGAATCACAAGCGGCCTTTCCTGACACTTTCCGAGGTCTTCTGGATGGCAACAAAGGAGGCGGGAAGCTTCTTCGGACGGGTGGGCAGCTTTGAACCGGGGTATGAGTTTGATGCCCTGGTTATTGATGACAAGGACCTGAACCATGACAACTACACGGTGCTGGAACGGCTGGAACGGTACATCTATCTGGGCGATGACAGGCAAATCACCCACCGGTTCTGCGGAGGACGTGAGATTACGGGAATCGGGAACCTGGGAACGTCAACTGAATAGGGATAGAGAATCAGATAATACAATAACACTAATAAATAAAAGAACGGATTATGATTCTGACAACAACACCTCAGATTGAGGGCAAGACCATCCTGGAGTACAAGGGAGTGGTGACAGGTGAGACTATTATCGGTGCTAACATTGTAAAGGACTTCTTTGCCGGCATCCGCGATATAGTAGGCGGACGTGCCGACAGCTATGAGAAAGTTCTGATTGAGGCCAAGGATACCTCGATGAGAGAGATGATGCAGCGTGCCCAGGCTTTAGGAGCAAATGCCATTGTGGGTATTGACATTGACTATGAGACTATTGGAAGCAACGGCTCTATGCTGATGGTGGCTATCAGCGGCACAGCCGTAGTGATTTAACTAAAATCCTGAGACTTGAAATCTATCAGATACATATCAGATTATCTGGGAGTGCTGGTACTGATGGTGGCAGCATTGTCAGTGTGGGTTCCGGAGTCGTTCCTGTGGATAGAGACGAAGACCATTAACCCTTTGTTAGGGGTGATTATGTTCGGCATGGGCCTGACGCTTTCACCCAAGGACTTCCGTATAGTGCTGAGCCGGCCTAAGGATATCCTTATCGGCTGTCTGGCTCAGTTTACTGTGATGCCGCTGCTGGCACTGGGACTGACATGGGCTTTCTCACTGCCTAAGGAACTGGCACTGGGAGTGATTCTGGTGGGCTGTTGCCCGGGCGGAACGGCCTCGAACGTGATAACCTATCTGGCTAAGGGAGACCTGGCGCTGTCAGTAGGCATGACGGCAACCTCTACCCTGCTGGCGCCGCTGCTTACGCCATTGCTGGTGTGGCTGCTGGCCGGTACTATGGTGGAGGTGGATACCCTGGGGATGCTGCTGAGCATTGTGTATGTGGTGATAGCTCCCATTGTGGCAGGCTTGCTTTGCCAGCGTTTTCTGCCGGCTATGAAGCAGAGGGTAATGCCTTATCTGCCGGCTTTCTCATCCCTGACAATTGCCTTTGTGGTGGGAATAGTTGTGTCACACAATGCCGATCGTCTGCTGGCAGGCGGTATGCTGGTAGTGCTGGTGGTAATACTGCATAACCTGTTCGGATTGGGAATGGGCTATCTGGCTGGCCGGCTATTGGGTTTGCCCGAGCCGAAGAAGAGGGCCATCTCCATCGAGGTGGGTATGCAGAACTCCGGACTGGCCAGCAGTCTGGCTTCGCTGCACTTTGCGGCCTATCCTTTTGCCACTATCCCCGGGGCAGTCTTCAGTGTATGGCACAATATCAGCGGTGCCATAGTGGCACGCCTGTACACCAGAAGAAGAAGGAACCGCCTGGTACTGTTTGACCTGGACGGCACGCTGTTGGACACATTGGATGACTTGAGTGCGGCTGTGAACTATGCCATGGAACAACGGGGTTTCCCCCTGCATTCGCATGACGAGTACATGATGATGGTGGGAAACGGGGTGCGCAACCTGGTAAAAAGGGCATTGCCTGAGGAGAACAAGGAGGATGACAGGCTGGTGGACGAGGCTCTGAAGGACTTTAAGACATACTACACCAATCACATTGACGAGCATACCCACCCCTTTGCGGGGATAGAAGAGTTACTGGAACAACTGCATAATGAGGGTGTGCAGATAGCTGTGGTATCCAACAAATTCCAGGAGGGGACGGAACGCCTGATTAAGAGGTTCTTCCCCAACATACCCTTTGTGGCTGTCCTGGGCAACAGACCGGGCTTCCCACTGAAACCCGACCCTGCTATTATAGAGGAGGTATTGCAACTGACTGGTATCCGCAAGGAGGATGCCATGATGGTGGGTGATTCGCAGACCGATATGCAGACTGCCCGGAACAGCGGTATCCGCAGCATAGCAGTCAGCTGGGGCTACAGACCTATGAAGGCCACTGGCGGACTGACAGTTGCGGATACGGCTGAGGAATTAAAACAGGAAATTATGAATTGAGAATTGTGAATTATAAATTAACCAAGGCTGACCATGAAACAGAAAGGACTGAGAATTCAAGAAGAGGCCATGCGCTGCCTTCTGTGTAAAGATGCGCCGTGTAGCAAAGTTTGTAAAAACGGTGACCCGGCCCGTGCTATCAGAGCCATACGTTTCGGGAACGGGAAAATAGCTGGCCGGTGGATAGCAGGCTGCAAGAACGGGGAACTGGAGGCTGCCGAGCAGGCTTGCATTCATTACGACCGCCCCATACGAATACGGGAAATAGCAGATGCTGTGTGCAAGAATACCGGCGAAACAGAAAAGGAGTTACCTTCGCTGGCTATAGACTTCTGCGGTATCCGCTGCGAGAACCCCTTCTTCCTGGCCTCATCTGCAATCTGCACTAATTATGAGATGGTGGCAAGAGCTTTCGAGATGGGTTGGGCCGGTGTATTCTACAAGACAATCTGCCTGCAGGACATCAGGGAGGTATCACCCCGGTTTGACGCCGTACATGACAATGGTGAGCATGGCAACTTCTATGCCTTCCGTAATATGGAGCAGCTGAGCGAGAATCCTGTGGAGGTGGACTTTGACATTCTGAAGCGCCTGAAGCAGAACTACCCTAATAAGATTGTGATAGCTTCTGTGATGGGACAGTCTGAGGAGGACTGGATCCGACTGGCCAAGATGGCCGAGGATGCCGGCTGCGATGCTGTAGAACTGAACTATTCCTGCCCGCAAATGCGACAGACGGGTATGGGTTCCGATGTGGGCCAGGATCCTGAACTGGTGACTTTCTTTACCGCTTATGTGAAGCGCAACGTCAAGATTCCGGTAATACCCAAGATGACGCCCAACATTGCCCATATCTCGGAGCCCGCCATGGGTGCGTATTTTGCAGGGGCTGATGCCATATCGGCTATCAATACCATTAAGAGTGTTACAATGGGGGAAGGGTCAGAGGTTAACGGATGTCAGACGGGTTCGGGCCTGTCAGGAAAGGCGGTTAAGCCTATTGCCTTGCGGCACATCCTGGCAATGGTGAAGAATCCCATTATGAAGAACATACAGTGTAGCGGAATAGGCGGCATAGAGACGTGGCGCGATGCACTGGAATTTATTCAGCTGGGCTGCAACAATGTACAGGTGTGTACGGCGGTGATGCAGTACGGCTACCGTATCATTGATGATATGATACTGGGTATGCAGAACTATATGGCTGAACGCGGCATCACCAGTATGCAGGATTTGGTAGGTGAGATGCTGCCTAAATTCTACTTACCGTCAGACCTGGACCGCGATACAATTGTTTATCCGAAGATTGACCGCGATACATGCATAGGTTGCGGAAGGTGCTATACCTCATGTATGGACGGCGGGCATCAGGCTATTGCCTTTGATGATGAGACACGCCAGCCCCGGATTGTGGGAACCAAGTGTGTGGGCTGTCACCTGTGCCGGCTGGTATGCCCCACCGGAGCGATAGGACTGACAAAGCGTATCCCGAAGAAGAATTAAGCCAGCTCCATAGAGTTGTCTTCGCGGATACGGGTTATAGTGGCCAGGGCGTGATAGGGAATGTTGTGATCACGCAGGAACTGTCCGCCCTGGGCAAAACCCTTCTCTACCAGGAATCCCATGCCCACGATTCGGGCTCCGGACTGGCGACAGAGGTGGATGATAAAGAGTATGCGGTCATCGGCCGTCAGGAACTTACGGTCAATACATACAGTTGTCTCACCGTCACGGGTGAAGGACCATACCCATGACTTCCAGGACTCGTCAATGGTCTTGGGCTGTTTCTTCTTTACAAAGACTACGGGCAGGTTCATCAGATAACCGGTCATGATAGCCGGTGCTATTCCCGACGCCTCGATGGTGACAATCTTATTGATACCCATATCCTTGAAAAGGCTGGCAAATTCCCTGGCACAATGCATCATCAGCTGGGGATCCATCTGGTGATTCAGAAAACTTCCTACCAACACTACTCCGCCTTCGGCCTTGGCACGTCCTTCGGCCAGAATCCGTTGTCTCAGTTCTTCCATCTTTCTCTGAATTATATGATGTTAATTATCTTTTCTATCGCAAATATAGTCATAATTCACTGAATCTTTCTATCTTTGCAGAAAGAAATTCAGATAACCACAAGAAAAAAGTTTATCATATTATGAGTACTAAAGATATTTACCTGGCAGGAGGATGCTTCTGGGGAACGGAACATTATTTCAAGCAGATAGACGGCGTTATGGAAACGGAGGTAGGCTTTGCCAACGGACAGACCGAGAACCCTACCTACAAGGAGGTTTACACTGACAAAACGGGACATGCCGAGACGGTTCATGTACGGTATAACCCTGAGGTGGTCAGCCTGGAATTTCTGCTGCGCATGTTCTTTAAGGCCATAGATCCTACCAGCCTGAATAAGCAGGGACATGATGAGGGTACCCGTTACCGTACGGGCATCTACTACACGGATGACAGTGACCTGCCTATAATAAATAAGGTATATGCCGAGGAACAGAAGCAATATGACCAGCCGCTGGTGGTGGAGAAGGAGCCGTTGCAGCATTTTTACAATGCGGAGGAGTACCATCAGGATTATCTGGACAAGAATCCCGACGGATACTGCCACCTGCCCCTGGAGCTCTTCAGGTTTGCCAAGGAAGCTAAAGATAAATCCATAAAGAAATAGCTGTATATTATGAAGACCATGAGACATTATTCATTGCTGGCCGCAGCATTTATCTGCTGCCTGATCATTGTGTCCTGTTCAAAGAAGGACACAAAGGTTGCCCCTGAAATGGATGACAGCCAGTTTGTAACTCTTACGGATGTCGTACCCGATGCTATTCTGGAAATCAGATACTACGGGACATATAACTTTGTAGGAACCCGTATAGACGGCTATGAGGCGCCTACGGCTCTGATGACACGGATTGCCGCTGACAGCCTGCGTGCTGTAAGCGATGATGTGAAGGCACTGGGCTACCGCCTGAAGATATACGATGCCTATCGTCCGCAGAAGGGTGTGGATCACTTTGTACGCTGGGCGGAGAATATCCCTGACACTATGATGAAGGCTTACTTCTATCCCGACCTGGACAAGAGTGTCCTGTTCGAACGCGGAAGCACGGTGGACCTGACACTCTTTGATATGAACACGGAGAAGGAATTGGATATGGGCGGCACATTTGACTGGTTCGGACCGGAAAGCCATCCTGACTTCTGCGGCAATCCTGAGACCGGTGAATATACAGGTGACAACAGCAAGAGCCCTCGGGGACGCAGCATTACAGCCGAACAGTTCAGAAACCGTATGATTCTGCGCCAGGCTATGATCCGCCACGGATTCAACGCATTAGACAGTGAGTGGTGGCACTTCACCCTGAAGGATGAACCGTTCCCTGACACTTACTTTAACTTTCCGGTTAGGCAGTAGGGGTTTACAACTAAATTAGGAATGAAGGATTATGAATTATGAAATAAGAAGGGCTTGCCCCAAAGATATTAAACGTATCATTAAACTGCTGCATCAGGTAAATATGGTGCACTATGAGATACGCCCCGACCTGTTCAAACCGCTCACCACTAAATACGATGAACAGGAACTGGAATCTATACTGAAGGATGACAACAAGCCGGTCTTTGTATATGATGACGGAGAGGTGCGGGGCTATGCCTTCTGTCAGCTGACGGAGGTAAGGGACAATCTGCTGCTTCAGGACTGCAAATCATTATACATTGATGATATCTGCGTAGATGAACAGGCCAGAGGAAGGCATGTAGGAAAGGCATTGTATGAATATGTATGTGAGTTTGCCCGTCAGGCTGGCTGCCACAACATCACCCTGAACGTATGGGAGGGGAATGAAGCGGCCCTCAGTTTCTACAGGAATATGGGAATGCTGATACAGAAAACAACCATGGAAGTAATCTTACGATAAAACTTCGCACGCTAAGACCTTAAAAACCTAATGGAATGTTTTACAGAAGACGAATATCTGTATTTGGCGTCTGTCTGCTGGGATGCTTCATAGCCGTATCAGCTCAGAGCATTGATCGTAAACACCTGAGTATTAGTGCAGGAGGCAGATACAGTCACCTGCTGAACGGGCACAACATATATGCAAACCTGACGGGAACCCACAACTATGGTATCATTGATGCCAAGGTGGGGCTCTCTACCCTACCCGAGGATAGCGGGTGGTTCGAGCGGGCTTTCAATTACCCAACCTTCGGCATTGGTCTTTCCTATGCCCGTATGGGGGCGCTCAACTTCAGGAATGATTGCAGACTGGGTGATATCTTGAACCTGTATACGTGGGCTGAGGTGAACCTGTTTCGTACCAGGAAGTTCAGGATTGGCCCGCTACTGGAACTGGGACTGGCTTACTCGGGACAGATATATGACTATCATACAAATCCCAAGAATAAGTACATAGGGGCAAAGGTATTTGCCCTGTTCGGCATGGGATTGCAGGCCGAATGGATGTTTGCACCGCAGTGGGCATTGCAGGCAGGGGTATATCTGACTCACCATTCCAACGGAATGCTGCGCTCTCCCAACGAGGGCATCAATGAACTGTCTGTAGGCTTGGGGGTACGCCATTATCTGGAACAGAGACAATATCCGGCAAAACTGGCAGAGGCTCCTGCTAAGCCGGCTTATGCCAAGGGGATACACTATAACGTATTTGCTGCGGGCGGTGTGCACAGCTGTCCTGTGGAGATGGATGGGATTCTGGCATCAGATGAGCGTGAGCGTAAATCACCGGCACTCTTCAGGGGAGTGGTAGCAGGTGAGGTGGTATGGCGTTATACACCCATCTTTGCCACCGGCATTGGCATGGAGGTGGATTTTGATGCCAATCATTACAGGCAAACGGACATTATACTGGCCGGTCGGGAGGATCCTGACGGCTATTCACCTGTCAGATTAGGGGCTTATATCAAGCAGGAGTTCTGGTACCGTCGGCTGTCAATACACGTTGGTGCAGGCATTTATATGTATAAACGCTGCGGCCTTACTGAGGACATCAGCCGTACATTTGAGAAGATAGGAATGCGTTATCACTTCGGTAAACAGGGTGGTCTGTTTGCCGGACTGGACCTAAGGGCGCATCAGTTTGACCGCTCCTACTCCCTGGAATGGGCACTGGGATACGGTTTCTGATTCGCATTCATGCGTACGGGGCATTATCATAGCCTGGACATGAACTTATCTCTGTCAACTATAAAACGCAAATGCGTACCTTCACCCAAAAGGGTGTTGCCAGAATAGGCAGCTATCCTGAAACGGATCTTTTTACCCTCAACCTTCGTAACCTCAGCAATAGCATTGATTACATCACCTACCCGTGAAGGTTTCAGATGGGATGACTCGATATGCCCGCCTACGGTAGTACATCCGGCAGGCAGTTCATCCCTGACGGCCAGCATGGCAGCGTTTTCCATCATTGCCATCATCATAGGAGTTGCCAGTACAGGCATATCTCCGGAACCTACTGCGGCAGCTGTTACAGCGTCAGTTACCATTAATTCGCTTGAATATCTTAAACCAATTTCCAACATCCGTGTCTGAACTATCAACTTTTGTTAAATATGATGGCAAATTTAGTTATTTTCCTGCAATTATGACTACATTTGCAGTAGAAAAGATAATCCATTATCTATAAATCATAAAACAATAACAATAAAACTATGAAGGACGATAAGTTTAAGTACATTGGCGAGGCACTGATCCTGGCCATCGGACTCTTCCTGGCCGGAGGAGCCCTTAGAAGCGGAATCGTTAAGTTTAAGGAGATGGACCGTACAGTTACAGCCAAGGGATTGTGCGAGAAAGAGGTGAAGGCCAACAAGGCTACCTGGCCGCTGAAGTTCAAGGAGCTGGGTAATGATCCGGCCGAACTGTATGACCGTATAGAGAAGAATACTCAGGCGATAGTAGCCTTCCTGAAGGAGAATGGCCTAAGTGACGAGGAGATTTCCCTAGCACCGCCTGCAATGGTTGACCAACAAGCTAACATGAGCTACAGTAACGAGGAAGTACGTTACCGTTATAAGGCCAACTGTGTAGTGACAGTGGTAAGTAAGAATGTGGACCTGGTACGTAAGATAGTGAGCAAGCAGGCTGTCCTGATGCGCAGAGGTATCACCATCGTAAGCAACGAATACGATGAGGGTTCGCTGGTAAGCTATGAATTTACCGGACTGAATGAGATTAAGCCGGAAATGATTGCTGAAGCCACTAGGAATGCCCGTAAGACTGCCGAACAGTTTGCAACTGACTCTAACAGCGAATTGGGTAAGATAAAAACAGCCGACCAGGGACAGTTCAGCATAGATGACCGCGACAGCAACACCCCATGGCTAAAGAATATCCGCGTTGTAACTACTGTTGTGTATTACCTGGAGGACTAAGGGGATCAAACAGATGAAAATACCCGTTCTGTTCAAGGAATATATCTGGCTGATAGACACTATCTGGCAGTCAGGCAGGATTACCTTTGCCGAGATTAACGAGAAGTGGCAACGACGAGAAGGAAACAATAACGTCAATTTCTCCAGAACTACGTTCAACAGGCATAGGGATGCAATCCTGGATATGTTTGGTATTATCATTGAGTGCGACATCAATGACGGGTACCGTTATTATATCTATAACAAGGAGGAACTGAGAGGCAACAGCATTTCCAACTGGCTCTACTCGACCCTGAGCGTGGGCAATATGCTGGATGAGAACGTCAGTCTGCAGGACCGTATCCTGCTGGAAAGCATCCCTTCGGGCGATATCCACCTGAAACGTATTACCAGAGCCATGCGCGAAGAACGCAAGATACTGTTGAAGTACCAGAAATACGGTACCACAACAACTAAGCCATACGTAGCTGAACCATACTGCGTGAAGCTGTTCAAACGCCGCTGGTATGTGCTTACGAAGATTGAACGCGAGAACAGTGAGGGAAAACCAGAGGCTTCCTTGTCAGTTTTCTCACTGGACCGTATTGTGGATATTCAGATACTACAGGAGAAGTTCACCTTTGACAGGGCATTTGATGCCAGAAATTACTTCTCACACAGTTTCGGCATCATGGTGGACAATAATGTAAAACCTGAAAGAATCGTATTAAGAGCATACGGGATGGAACGATTCTACCTGCGAGACCTGCCAATGCACCCCTCGCAACATGAGATAAAAGAAACGGAGGAATATGCCGACTATGAGATTATCCTGCGCCCGACTTCGGACTTCAAGTCTCACCTGCTCTCGAGGGGTGAATGGATTCAGGTGCTCGAACCTGAATGGTTGGCAGAGGATATCCGCTCCTGGCACCAGGCTGCGATAGACAGAGGAAAGAAGTAACCTTGTTCAATCAGAGCACCTTGGGCGGAATTAGCCGTATAACTGAAAATAACACACAGGATAACATGCGATTCTCAGTTTTTATTTGTAGCTTTGCCGCATGTTTAAGATTTTTTGAATATATGTTCCAGACTATACCGCGACATACATAACACCAGAAATATCGGAATAATAAATTCCTGTGCACCATATGGTTATACAGGTCCTAATGAAAAAAAACATATTATACCATAGCAAAAAAAGTTATACAGCATGAAGAAGATTCTTATTATATCAACACTGTTCCTTAGCATTTTACCAATGCGCTCCCAGGAGCCGGTAATGAAGGTACTGAAGTCTGACGGAACCACCACTCACACACGTGTAGCTGATGTGAAGCAAATCAGTTTCAGTACTAAGGAAGACTCTACCATGATTACCAGATACAACAACGGGGCCGTCTTCCGCACGGGACTGAACGATGTGGAGGATATTACATTTGCTGACACAACCTACATTTTGAACAAGAACGGATACCGCATCCTGGAAGCCGACGAGGTCTGCTGGCCCGAAGACCGTCTTTTGCCTGTATTCCAAAAACCTGCAACCACAGTTAGGTCACTGGATATGAGTGCAGCAGGACTTAGCGATGAGGAACGCATCATGTTCTGTACCCTTCAGGGCATCATTAACCGTACATGTCCGCGTATTCTCCTGTACAACCACAATGAGGAACCTCAGACTACATGGCCTACGGCACATAGCCTAAGAATCTCACCCGTATCTACACCCTATACTATGGTGAAGTTATTCAAGGATGAAATCAAGGGCCTTGTGCTCTACAGCACTGAACGGACAAACCATTACGCAAACCTGGCCGTAACCATTGCCGGACTGGAGCGTCTGCTGCCTGTAACAGCTGCAGTCAGGGACAAACTGGTGGCTAATGGGTTGGATTTTCCCGTTATGGAAGACCTGACATCTCTCACACAGTCCACAGCAGTAGGCGTTTACAATTATTTGTACAACAACTATTGGAACCGGTGCAACCACCGCTTGCTTATCAGCGAACGTCCCAATATACCTTATGTTCATGACATTGCCGCCGCCTGCGGATCAGCATGCGTATGGCTTGACCCCCGTGTAGCCAGCGAGCGTACTCTGCTTGACAAGATGCTCAAGGATATGAAGCCGGGCAGGGACTTTGTTCTAGGCTGGTATGCCGAAGAACGCTCTGGTGTAGGCGAAGCTACAAAATACGGTCTTTCAAGTGTTCCCGCAGACTTCTTCGAGAACACTACCGTCTATACGGCAGTTAACAAGCCGGTGAAAATTGCTCCTGTACCCAAGCGTCCCAAACTGGAGAATAAGGTCTATGCCGCCGTGTACATTAGTGACGGTGACAATATCCAATACTGCCAACACGCCATGGCCAAGATTTTCGAACAGAGCGGACGAGGCCAGATGGCTATGAACTGGACCATCAGTCCTGCCCTGGCTGACATAGCCCCGATGATGCTGAATTACTATTACCGCAAGGCTACCACCAACGACTGCTTTGTCAGCGGCCCCTCCGGTATGGGGTATTCCATGCCATTCAACGGCCTTGATACTGGAAGCGGCTCATACTACACATCGTCAGGCCCGACACTTACTCCTTACATTAAGCTAACCCAACGTTACATTGAGAAGGCGGGACTGCGGGTCATCACTATCTGGGACAATATCAGTGCGGCTCAACGCAAAGCCTTTGCCGAAAACTGCCCCTACCTCTATGGTCTTACCATCAACGACTATGAGAGGCAGACTGGCAGACTGCCCTACGCAGTACAATCCGGCTGGCTACCCATAGCACCCCAATACCCTTGCTATCGTGGCAGTGCAGATGAAATGGCAGAATTCTTCAACCGCGACATCAAGAATTTCAAAGGTACGGCACCTATGTTCGTTACCGGGCAGGCTGATGTTTGGAACTTAGGTCCCGAAAAGCTTATTACCCTGAAGGATAAGCTGGATGCACTTTCACCCGGCAACGTAAAAATTGTACGTGCCGACCATTGGTTCAGCTATTACAACGAAGCCAAACATCTGCCGTTCAACCTTACCCTGCTGCAGGATATGGACATCACCACCTCCCCAGCCAAGACCAGCGTCAAGTACGCGGCTAACGGTTCACCCTCAGATGGTTATATGTGGGTATCAAAGAGTACGGACGGAACAGGATGGGTGCAACTCGATTTCAAGGAGCCATACCAGATCAGCCGATACGTGGTGCGCCATGCTGAGGCGGGCGGATTGGAGCCGGAACTCAATAGCCGCGACTTTACTGTTGAGGTCAGTCTTGACGGTGAGACATGGACTACAGTAGGTACTCATACAGACAATACCGATGCAGTAACCGATGCAGCCATTACCCCGGTAGAAGCACAATACGTCCGGATAAACGTCACTGCCGGTGGCTCAGACGGTATCGTCCGCATTGGCGACATCGAGATTTACGGTTCACACTAAAATCAAAAACAAAGATGATGAGACATTACCTGATTCAAGCAATAGCATTGCTATTATCCATTGCATGCACAACTGCTACAGCTCAGTCTGTAAAACTTCCCGATCCGAATATGAAGCGAAGCACATTAAGCGTGATGGAAACATTCAAGGAGCGTAAGAGCGACCGTGCCTTCAGTCAGAAGGACATAGACAGCCAGACGCTGAGTGACCTGCTATGGTGCGCACAAGGCAAGAACCGCGAGGACGGTAAGCTGACTACCCCTACCTGCCGCAACTGGCAGGAAATCCGCCTATATGTGTTTGATAGCAAGGGCGTTTCGCTGTACAACCCACAAAAGCATACACTTACATCCGTAGCAAAGGGCGACAACCGCGGATTGATAGCCGGAGGCCAGAACTGGGCTGCCGATGCACCCGTATGCCTGGTACTGGTTGCCGACCTGGACAAGCCTAAGAGTTACGACGTAAGATCACAGAGAATGGCTGCAGTGGATGTGGGCATCTGTTCACAGAACATCTCCCTGGCCTGTGCAGCATTCGGACTGGCTACAGTACCACGTGCCACCATGGACATCAAGTCTATCTGCCAACTGCTGAATCTTACAGAAAACCAGTTGCCTCTCATCAATAACCCCGTTGGTTATCCTGCCGGGAAATAGGAGCATATAGGAAACGTTAGGAATTAAGCCTGAATCCGTTGGGTTTGCACGCTTCAAACTACCCGGATTCAGGCTTAATTCCTCTTGAGCCGATAAGGGGACTCGAACCCCTGACCCACGCATTACGAATGCGTTGCTCTACCAACTGAGCCATATCGGCCAATTCGAATGCAAAGGTAAGTCTTTTTTCCAAATTAGGGAAATTATACAAGCCTTTTTTCGGTAAAGTGTACAGAAATAAGTAAATTTGCAGCCACATTTCAGGATTAGATTTATGAACAAAGGCAAAAAGAGCATTATAGCAGGTTTCTTCCTGGCAATTCTGACTGCCGGACTGGTGACGGTTTCAGCTTTTATGGGCACAACGAAACGGAATGCAGACGATACCATTATATATATAGATAATGATGATACGCGCGACAGTGTATGGCAAAAAACCGGACTGGGGTGGAGAGGAAATATGCTGAATCTGGTACTTCCGTTTAAGAAAGTAAGAACCGGTCGCTATGATGTAGGACAGGACATCCCTACCCTGACACTCTACCGCAAACTGCGGAACGGTCAACAGGATCCCATACATCTTACCATCCCTACCAGCCGCACAATAGAAAAACTGGCCGGAACACTATCCAGGAAACTCATGCTGGACAGTCTGACGTTGGTGAATGCCTTTCGAGATGAGGAAATCTGCCGTCAGGCCGGGTACAACACAGCCACACTGCCTGCTATGTTCATACCAAACACCTACGAGGTATACTGGGATATCTCTTTAGAAGGACTGGTACGACGAATGCAGAAGGAAAACAAGGCATTCTGGAATACAGAACGGGAAGAGAAAGCGAAAGCGCTAAACATGAGTCACGAGGAAATCTGCACGCTGGCCAGCATTGTGGACGAAGAGACGGCTAACGATGCAGAGAAACCGACCATTGCAGGTCTGTATCTGAACCGTCTGAAGAAGGGTATGCCCCTACAAGCCGACCCGACAGTAAAGTATGCAGTAGGAGATTTCAGCCTGAGACGTATCACTGGCGAACACCTGAAAAAGGAAAGCCCCTATAACACATATCTGAACACAGGATTGCCACCAGGCCCCATACGCATTGCCAGCATAGCCGGGTTGGATGCGGTACTGAATCACCAGCACCATAACTACCTGTACATGTGTGCTAAAGCGGATTTCTCAGGCACACATGAGTTTGCCGCCACCTTCAGTGAACACAAGAAGAATGCCCGTAAATACATAAGGGCACTGAATGCAAGGAACATTCATTAGGCGCGGTCGCTGTCAGTTATCATGCTGCGAATACGCGAGGAGAGGGCCTTGTTGGCAATAAGATCTTCAATATTCACATGCATACGATACCCCCAATAGTGATGAGGATTGGCCGGTACATTGATACGCTCAGCATCAGCATCAGGCAAACGGACTTCCTCGTCAATAGACAACCAATCCTGCAAACTGATCAGGCAGAGCATGGAAGGACAGGCCAGATGGCGGGTTACAACCTCCTGACAAAGATCGCCGGAAATCTGCTGGGGAGCAAAACCGTGGTGCTGCAGCACCTGATTGTAATATCGTTGGGCACGCTGGTAATCTTCTTGCCACCAGCCACGCAACGTGGGCATATCGTGGGTAAAGATTGTAGCCACGCTACGGTATGGATTATCCTCAAGACGGGCAAATGTCTGACCGAAAACCTTGGGCATAGTCTGAATTTCAAGGGAGAGGATCTTCAGATTATCCAATACAGGTTTAACGCATGAGGGAACCATTCCCAAATCCTCGGCACAGACAAGCATACGTGTACACTGTACAAGGGTTGGCAATTTCTTCATGGCCTGAGCGTACCAGAAGTCATTATGGCGATGGTAGAAATAATCTTCGTAAAGTTCATTGAAAGCCTGCTGTTCCTGGGGCGTAAGGGCCTGAAACACACTGTTCTTTTGGACGGCAATACGGGGATGCAGCAGCTCAGGATGCTCGGCATCGGGCACAAACAGGACATTATCAATGAGATGATACAACCCCTCACGCACATCAGAAGAGGGTCTGACAGACGGCATGGAGAAATACTCCTCTACCATACGCTGGGTAGCAAACTGAGGCTTAAGATCATATGTTCCGTCACCACGTTCATCAAGGAATCTGGATGCCACCTTTTCTGCCTTGGAACCGAAGACCTGCGTCAATATCTCATCTGTAATATAAGGACGCGTAAAGAAATCATAGCGGTAGCATAGTCCGAACTCCTCAATCTCCGTTGCACTCAGGGGAAGAGATGGAGCGAAATAACCTATAAGTCCGTGTATGCTATGGCTGGGAATCTGCCAAATTCGGAAGAAGCCCAACACATGGTCTATACGGTAAGCATCAAAGAAATCTGCCATTTTCTGGAAACGGCGCACCCACCATTGATAACCGTCCTGTGCCATACGGGTCCAGTTATATGTAGGGAAACCCCAGTTCTGCCCGTTGACACTGAAGTCATCTGGCGGAGCTCCGGCCTGGCTGTTCATATTGAAGTAATAAGGTTCAATCCATGCTTCTACGCTATAACGGCTGATACCTATAGGGATATCACCCTTCAAAACAACCCTGTGCCGGTGTGCGTATTCTGATATAGCGGAGAGCTGGTTATGAAGCAGATACTGTATATACATATAATAACCTGCCTCAGCAGCATGCTGGCGTACCAGGGAGAGCACCTCTGCCTGGTTGTATGTACTGTACTGCGGCCATCCGCCGAAGTCAGCGGAATGATAGCGGTCGCGCAACAGGCAGAAGGCGCAGTAAGGATTCAGCCAATCGGCATTCTTGTGACAGAAGGAGAGATAGTCTTCATCAGTAGTCAGTGTTTCGGCTTGTTGCCGGTACAGACGCTTTAGGTACTGATGCTTAAGTGCATTTACACGGACATACTGCAGTTGGGAGGATACATTCAGTTCAACCCTATCCTGTTCATACTTCTTCATGAAGGCATCATCTGCAATGGGTGGAAGCTGACGCAAATCCACATACATCGGATGAAGGGCAAAGATGCTGATACTGTTATAGGGATAGCTGTCAGCATCCGTGCCCGTCTGGGTGGTATCATAAACGGGCAATAGCTGGATGATATGCATGCCTGTCTGACTAGCCCAATCGACCATGGCACGTAAATCTCCGAAATCTCCCACGCCCTGACTGCCTGCAGTACGCAGAGAGAACACCGGTATAACCACACCGGCTATTCTCCACCAGCCTTCGCTCAAATGCAGGTTATTATCACTCATAACAATAACCCGGCCCGACTCAATACCATAGGCGGGAGTCTTACGGTTATCTCCCTCTTCCCACTTGACAAGTTTTCCGGAAGCTTCGTCCAGGACAACATACTTGTATTCGAATGGAGCATAAATGCCTTCTGCGCTAATGGAGATTCCCCACTCATTGATACCTATACGAGTCATACGTAGGGCATAACATGGTTTCCAAGCACCTAACTGGGGGATACTGCCCGTTAGGGCCAGAATTTGTCCAGAACGTAACTGAGGGGCCTGAATACGGAAGACAATTGTCTTGTCATAATAGGCAAAAGGAGTACTGCCGGATGGTTGGCTACCGTTACAATGTGTATAAGCAGAGCAGTACATATGGTTACAGAAGGGAACGTCACGCCATGAATCCGAGAAGATAAAAACTTTGCTTGAGGATGCATTGAAAGTACGGGGAACAAGGTCCCACTCACGGCGCAGGATAACATCTCCCTCATATATTATATATTGGTACGTGAACGACTGCGTATCTGTATTATTGTAAAAGGCTTCTCCCTTCCATATGAGTCCGTCCTGGGTATCCAGATGAACCAGTTCTGTAATATCTCTGCCGTTCTTACAACGGCGGGTTATCTGAACACAGACCTGCTGACCCCATTCTGTATGGTATTCTACTGAAAAATGTAATTTCATAGGCTATTTTAATCTGATTTCAGACAAAAATATGAGAAAAACAGGAAAAAAACAAAGCAAATCTAAAAAAAAAGCATCTAAAGCTTGGCTAAATGATAAAATGAGAGTACCTTTGCCATAGAGAGATGAGATAAAAACACCGCACTGGACTGATCGGGAATCTCATCAATAAAATTTTGAAACCGAGAACGCTTCGCATGCTAATGGCGGGCCACGCCCTTGTAAAAGGGTAACCTCAGAGTCGGTGGATTACAAAGGCGGCGAGCACTCAAAACTTGTTCTTTAGGAGTTTCATCACATCACCAGTGCGGTTTATATAATGAAGCGTGCCTCCCTTTACAGAGAGGCACGCTTTTTTGTAAATCTCAGAGAGGACTGAAATTACTTGACCTTAGCTACGATAGCCTTGAAAGCTTCGGGGTGGTTAACAGCAAGGTCAGCGAGCACCTTACGGTTAATCTCTATACCAGCCTTGTGCAAAAGCCCCATCAACTGAGAATAGCTCAAGCCCTCCATACGAGCGGCAGCGTTAATACGCTGTATCCACAAAGCACGGAAGTTACGCTTCTTGTTGCGACGATCGCGGAAAGCGTAAGTAAGGCCCTTCTCCCAAGTGTTTTTTGCAACAGTCCAAACATTCTTACGGGCACCAAAGTAACCTCTGGTAAGGCCCAGGATTTTCTTTCTCTTAGCTCTTGAAGCTACATGATTTACTGATCTTGGCATAATTTTTTTCTTTTTGAACGTTAGCGCCGTCTATCTATGGACGAACTTTGTGCTAAACATTCGGTTAATAACTAAAGTTAAAAACTGCGTCTTGACTATTGGTTTAACGCATACACAGGAGGTCACGTACCTGCTTCATGTTCTCAGTTACAACAATTGCACTGTGATCCAGGTTTCTCTTCTGCTTCTTTGTTTTCTTTGTCAAGATGTGGCTATGGTATGCGTGATGACGCTTTACCTTGCCGGTACCGGTGAGCACGAATCTCTTCTTTGCGCCGGAATTAGTCTTTACTTTTGGCATAATTGTTAAATTGTTTATATTTATTATTATTAATAGATGTGGCAACGCATATACCAGGGCGTTACGCACTATCCTTTTCTTCTCTTAATCATCGAAATCCTCACCCTCAACCTTAGGACCTGTATATTCCTTGCGAGCTTTCTGCTGGGGAGCCTTCTTCTCGCGAGGCTTCTCGACATTCAACTCCTGTGCAGTACTCTCAAGCACCTTCTTAGCCTGAGCCGGCTGTTTCTTGGGAGCGATGAACATAATCATACGCTTACCCTCCAACTGAGGCATCTGCTCTACCTTACCATATTCCTCCAGGTCGGCAGCGAAACGGAGTAACAACACTTCGCCCTGCTCCTTGAAAAGAATACTACGTCCCTTGAAGAAAACATAGGCCTTGACCTTGTCTCCATCAGAGAGGAATCCCTGGGCATGCTTGAGCTTGAAATTGTAATCATGGTCGTCGGTCTGAGGTCCGAAACGAATTTCCTTCACTTCTACCTTCACCTGCTTGGCTTTAATCTCCTTCTGATGTTTCTTCTGCTGATAGAGGAACTTACTGTAATCAATCAGACGACAGACAGGAGGTTCGGCATTTGGTGAAATCTCAACCAGATCAACTCCTTTCTGTTCAGCCATCTGAATAGCCTTATAAGTAGGTAGAACCGTTGATTCGATACCATCTCCGACAATACGAACTTCACGAGCACGAATCTGTTCGTTGACTCGATACTGCTGTTTTGGGTTGTCTTTTTTCATTAATTATTTTAAATCGGGTGCAAAATTACGAATTTTCCGTCATTTGACGCACCAATTCGTTAATTTTCTTTGCAAAATCTTCAAATTTTACTGTTCCTTGCTCTCCACCACCCTGCTGACGATAGCTTACAGTACCTTCAGCCTGCTCTTTTTCGCCGACAATAATCATATAAGGAATATGCTTCATTTCATTATCGCGGATCTTACGTCCGATCTTCTCGTTACGGTCATCAATATATGAACGGACTTCCTGGCTGTCAAAGTATTCCTTAACCTGCTGGGCATACTCCACATACTTCTCGCTTACAGGCAGTATAGCCACTTGGTCAGGCGTTAGCCACAACGGAAAATGACCAGCTGTATGTTCGATAAGTACAGCACAGAAACGCTCCATACTGCCGAAGGGTGCACGATGAATCATAACGGGGCGATGCTTGGCATTGTCCTCACCGATGTATTCGAGTTGGAAGCGCTGTGGCAACTGATAATCCACCTGAATGGTACCCAACTGCCAGCGACGCCCGATTGCATCCTTTACCATGAAGTCAAGCTTGGGACCATAGAAGGCTGCTTCACCCAACTCTGTCTTTGCTTTCATACCCTTCTCGGCACAGGCATCAATAATAGCTTGCTCAGCTGTGGCCCAATCTTCGTCGCTGCCGATATACTTCTCTGTATCCTGAGGATCGCGTAGGGAAATCTGCACCTCGACACTCTCCTCCTTGAAGTCAAAGATACGGAACACATGCTGAATAATCTCCATCACCTTAATAAACTCATCCTTAACCTGATCTGGACGGCAGAAGATATGCGCATCATCCTGGGTAAAGCAACGGACACGGGTCAGTCCATGCAGTTCACCACTCTGCTCATAACGGTAAACAGTACCAAACTCTGCACAACGGAAAGGAAGGTCGCGGTAGCTGCGGGGCTTATTGGCATATATCTCACAGTGGTGAGGACAGTTCATGGGTTTGAGCAAGTACTCTTCACCTTCCTCGGGAGTTTGTATAGGCTGGAAACTGTCCTTTCCATAATGATCCCAGTGTCCAGAGGTCTGATAAAGGTTCTTACCACCGATATTGGGAGTGATAACCTCCTGATAGCCATATTTCTTCTGGATGCGTCGCAGCATATCCTGAAGACGCAGACGCATATCAGTACCCTTGGGCAGCCAGATGGGCAAGCCCTTTCCCACACGTTCAGAGAACATAAAGAGTTCCATCTCCTTACCGATTTTACGGTGATCACGCTTCTTAGCCTCCTCCAGAACAACTAGATATTCATCCAGCATCTTCTTTTTGGGGAAAGAGATACCGTAGAGACGCTGCATCTGATCCTTAGTAGCATCACCACGCCAGAATGCACCCGCCACACTCATCAGCTTAACAGCCTTGATAATACCTGTAGAAACAATATGGGGACCCTTACACAAATCAGTAAAACTTCCCTGTGTATAGGTGGTGATAGTTCCGTCTTCCAAATCCTGCTCAATGTGCTCACACTTGTAAGTCTGACCGCCTGCAGCAAAGAACTTCAGGCTGTCGGCCTTGCTGATTTCCTTACGAATAACAGGCTCATCCTTACGTGCCAGTTCAATCATTTTATCCTCAATCTGCTTGAAATCACCCTCCTTAATCATCTCGCCGCCAGGTAGCAAAACATCATAGAAGAAACCATTCTCTACGGCAGGACCGAAGCCGAACTGAATACCTGGATATAACTCCTGCAATGCCTCAGCCAGCAAGTGGGCACTGGTATGCCAGAAGGCATGCTTGCCTTCCTCGTCATCGAACTTGTACAAAACAACCTTAGCATCCTGGCTGATTGGGCGGTTCAACTCCACCGTTTCACCGTTTACACCGCAGGCAACAACATCTTGTGCCAAACGTGAAGAGATGCTCTCTGCAATCTGAAGACCAGTTACGCCAGCCTCATACTCGCGTACTGAACCGTCAGGAAAAGTAATCTTAATCATATATCGTTGTATTTTGTTATTCGGTCAAAATGAGCTGCAAATTTAAATATAATATGTTAAAACAGAAAAAAGTAAGTTAAAAGTTTTCATCAATTTGGATGTTTTTTCATTATTCAACCTGTTTTTTCTCATTAGAGTACTTCTTAATCAGGTTATAGGCAGAATACAAACCATATTCGCCGGCCTGACTAAGGTCACTGAGCCCCTCTGACAATTTACCGCAGAGAATATAGGCAACTCCACGGCTATAGTATGCATCGGGGAAGTGGGAATCCAGTTCGATCGCCTTGGTGAAAGCGTTTACAGCTCCCGTATAGTCAGCCAGTTTTATCATCATACATCCCAGGTTATAATGCAAGTACGGAGATTGCGGCAAGATATCCAGTGCACGGTTGTAATCCTGCATCACCATAAGATAGCCCAATCGCAAGTCAGCTGCCTGAGCCGTTGTGCTGGTCACCTCCAGTTGCGCATACCTGCACTGGGCTCTGAGCATCAGGGAGAATACATCATCTCCGTATTTCAGTACATAGGTATCCATATCGGCTATACCGTTCTCAAAGTCCCTTACATGATAATAATCCAGCGCCCGTTTGAACAGCAGCTCCCTGACCATGCCCTTGGCCTCGATGGCCGACGTCGTCTCAGCAATAGAGGCCAGATGAGTCTCAAGCTGAGCTGTCGTCATATTCCCCTCTTCACATGTAAGATATAATGTTGAGGGCAGAACTGAACGGGTATTCAGTTTGTCCAATTCCCGGCTGTAGGCCACATATAACCTGACATCTGACTGAAGCTTGTAATAGGTAAAGATGTACAGAGGCTCTGGTTTAAGGTCAGCCTGCCTGTTCTGAACCTTGCCGCGATATTCGCTTACATACTGGTTGTCCGTCTCATGGATATCCTCCTCCACCAGTTTGTCATAGTCTTCAATATTATGCTGGCTCATCTTGCGGGTCTTACCGGAACTCTTGTAGGTTCCAGTAGTCACAGCCATATGAGCTTGAAGAATTTTGAACTCATCCCGCTCCGCCCCATAGACATCACCGACTTTTCTTCGTATCTCGGCACGCTTGCGGTAGCCTTCCCAAAACTCGGGGTAATCTTTTATAACGGCACTGATATCCCTGATAGCCCCCTTGTAGTCACCTACATTATCCAAGAGCAATGCTCTGTTATATAAAACAATCGTGTTATCCGGCTCAATCCTCAGCACAAAATTCAAATCCTCGATAGCCAGGTTATCCTCTCCAACACTTGCACGCAGAAGACCTCTGTTGTAATGAGCCAGATAGCTGTTGGGAGCTATCTCTATAGCAGCATCATAATCAGACATCGCTCCTCGCAGATTATCCTGATTATATCGGGCCAGCGCTCTGTTTATATACAATGTGGAAAGCTTGGGAGATTGCAGGATGGCTTTGTCAAGACTCTGCTCAGCCAAAGCGTACTCCTCCCTCTCAGCCTGGAACATAGACTTCATACTCCAGGCATTTCCTTCGTACTCATTCAGTTCCAGGGCGCGGTCCACCCACTTTTCAGCGGCCACGGTATCTGTTTTGAGCAGCGCCACCTGAGCCTTGAGAGTCATCTGTTCAGGGACTTTAGGCCAATTATGAATCATAACATCCAAGGCCGAGTCAGCCCGCTCATACTGTTTGAGCTCTATGTAGGAAAGAACCAGATTATGCCAGCAGGATTTCTCTAACGGATTAATTTTCAGAGCCTGGACAAAATCTTCAGCTGCCAGTTCGTAACGCGCCTGGTTTATGCGGCATAAAGCACGCAGCTGATAGTAATTGCACATATAAGGATTACGTTCCAAGGCAACACCGCAGTCAATCTCGGCTCCCTGGTAATCCTCCAGATAATACTTGGCCAGACTCCTGTAAAAATAAGGCTCACCCAACCAGGGTTTGGCACTTATAACCATATTGAATCGTTGAATAGCCAAGACATAATCCTCAAAGTATAAAGCATTACGCCCCATCAGAAGAACTCTGTCCGTATTGATTTGAGCGTAACACATACACACCCTTTCTGATGAAAAAAAACAGAAAAGAGCTAGCAATATGATAAAACGCGACTTACCCAACGTATAGACCCCTACCTTTTTACTTTCACTTTGTAGGAGCAGCTGAATTTGCCCTTAATAATCTGTTGCAGTTTGGTCTTCGTAAGTTGTTTGCGCAGACCGGTAAGATGATCGGTGAAAACAACACCGTCAAGATGATCAAACTCGTGCTGCATAACACGGGCCAGATAACCGGTCACCCATTCATCATGCTCTTGGAAATTCTCATCCTGATAGGTAACACGTATTTTCTTGGGGCGTTTTACACTTTCATGAACACCAGGCAGACTAAGGCAGCCCTCCTCCATAATATCCGTCTCAGTCTCGTCATACTCTTCTATGTATGGATTTATAAACGTACGGATATATCCTTTGTATTCAGGATAATCCTCGCTGATAATATCCAGATTAATTACAACCAGCCTGATATCAAGACCTACCTGCGGGGCAGCCAATCCGATACCCTCGCTTTTATCCAGGGTATCATACATATCGCGAATCAGTTGCTCCAGATTAGGATAATCCTTATCAATATCTCCGGCCACCTTGCGTAAAACAGGCTGGCCGAACGTATAAATGGGCAATATCATAATTATATATTGTATTTGATTCTTATTTTCCGATTTACAGATTCCCCCGTCCCTCCATCCATCCTTGCAGAATAATGGTAGCGCTTATCTCATCTACCAGCGCCTTATTCTGACGGGCCTTCTTACCAATGCCGCTCTGCAACATCGTCTGGTGAGCCAGAACACTAGTGTAGCGTTCATCCCACATATCTACGGGAACACCCGGAAAAGTTTTTTTCAGTTGTTCCACAAAAGCAAGTACCCTGGGCAGATTCTCGCTATCCCTTCCGTTAGTCTGCCTGGGAAAACCTACCACGAATCGCTCCACCGTCTCCCTTGCAGAATAATCCTTCAGGAACCTCATTAGCTGAGGCGTCTCAACTGTTGTCAGTCCGCCTGCAATTATTTTCAAAGGGTCCGTCACAGCTAACCCTGTACGACGGACCCCATAATCTACAGAAAGAATTCTTCCCACTTATTATTGACAACAAACAGAAAAGAACACATATTATTTCTGATACAGCAACCAAGCACCAGGATACTGGCCTTCAAGAGCTGCACGGCTTTGGGCTGCCTCAGCCTTAGTATCATAACTTGTCGCAATCACACGATACCAGTCAGCTCCGTTTACCGCAGCCCTGACAACACGGGGAGTATAACCCTTACCGGCCAGCGTATTACTCAATGCAGTTGCATTACTCTGTACGCTAAAACTGCCTACAACTACGCTGTAAGCCTTCAAGGGAGCACCATTAACAAGAGAGACACTCTCCGTACGGACAGCCACATTGCTATAGTCAGCTGCAGGAGTTGTAGTTACAGGAGCTGCAGGAGTAACAGCTACAGGAGTAGTGGTCTGGGGAGTAGCAGGGGTAACAGGAACCACATTCTCCTGCTGTGCCTTAGCCTTCTCATAAGCCTTCTTGTAAGCACTTTCTTTACTCTTACATGAAGTCATCGCAAATACTGCACAAATAGCAGCGCCCATCAATAATGTTTTTTTCATACTTTTAACTGTAAAAAAATGGTTGTTTAAATTTCTTCCATATATTTTGGTGCAAAATTAACCATTTTTCCTCACGTACGCAACACATATTTTTAAAATAAGTGTTAAATTATAAATAAAATGCACCTTAATAACATTAGAATAAGAAAAAATAACATATATTTGCAATGATTTTACATAATAAACATTATTGAAGTTGTCATTATGAAAGCAATTAATTATCTGTTAGCATTCGTTGGTGGCGCTGCAGTCGGTGCCGCCTGTGGTTTACTCTTTGCACCCGAAAAGGGTTCCGACACACGTGAGAAAATCGCTGAGGCGCTACGCAAGCGTGGTATCCGCCTGAACCGCAAGGAAATGTCCGACCTGGTGGAAGAAATTGCCGAGGAACTGCAATCTACTAAGGAAGAGGCTGAATAACAACATCGTCTGGCAAAAACATGATTGGAGCAGGTAAATATACAGAAGATATCAAGGAAATCATTCTGGAAGTCAAACATTACCTGAATCTGCAGAAGAGATATCTTGCAATAGATGCGGCGGAGAAGACCACCGTAATCCTTTCCGCCGTAGCTATTGCAGCTATTTGCCTTCTGCTAGGCGCAATCATTCTATTGTTCCTGACCTTTGCATTGGCCTACTGGATTGGAAGCCTGCTGAACAGCATTCCGTTAGGGTTTCTGGCAACATCCTGTATAGTTACAATATTACTGGTCCTTTTCTACAGCAAACGCAAAGCATGGATTACCCAGCCGCTAGCACGCATGATGGCCCAATTATTCGTTGACAACAAAGAAGAGGAGGAATAGCACCATGGACAACCCCGCCAGCATATCTTCCCGAATTGACGTTCTGCAAGCGCTACGTGAAAGCAAACAGCAGGTCAGAAAAGAACTGAAAGCATCCAAGGCCAATATCAAATATAAGGTCCAGGGGATTATTTCGCCAGCCAAGACCGTCAAGAAAAACACCACCCGCATCAGCCAGATTGTAAGCAACGGGCTGGCCATATACGAAGGAATACGACTTGGCATGAGCATCATCTCAGCCTTCCGGTCATTATTCGGAAGGAGAAGATATCGGCACTAAGGCATCCATATAATTACCGACGAAGGACAGATTATCAATTTCCCTGCCTCGTATTAAAATCTGTCATTCTACGGATAGATCTCTCGCATACCGGGCAGAAGAATGGCGCCTCATTTATCTTCATCCTGCACTCCTGAACAGGCCTGAATACCCCCTTGGACTGATACCCTCCGCCCTCATAGACACCTAACCGGGTAAACACATCCTTACCAGTCGGCATGGTTGGAATCTCCACACCTTCGGTCAGCATATCTGCCCATTTGGCATTGAAATTAACCAGCGTAGTTATATTAGGTTCCCACGGTTCCGTATCAGACGGATACATAGACTCATACTGATCATCGTAATAATATTCGTCCGCAAGCCCGGCAAAACTATGCCCGAACTCATGAACCACCACAGGCAGGTTCTTTTCATTATGAGCAGCCGACATCAGATAGCTGTTGTAAATACCTCCGCCACCATAGTTGTCTGTATTAGCAAGAATGACAATATGCTCATAAGGGACACCGTTAAGGACATCATGCAGATTCTTCAACTGTAAAGTAGTGAGGTATCTGTCGCTGTAAAACGTATCAAAAGTACTTCCCAGAACAGTATTCTTCCATTGCTTGAGATGCGGTATACTGACCCCGCTGTCTTCAGACGGTATCATAACCGCCACAAAGTTGAACCTTTCAGCCATCGACCGGAAAGGCTCGTGGGCCAGCAAGGCATCCATGGAAGCCTGACAATCCTGAAGAAAGATCGCCATCTCTGTTTCCTGATACCCTTCCGAGACAAAAGCCACATCTATCTTACACCTGCTGTCACCATGCTGTTTCAGATACCGCCAACATACATCAGCATTCTTTCCGACTTTCCTTATCAGTATATCTTGCGGGTCAACATGGTGTCTCATTTCACTCTTCACCATACCGTGGTTGTCAGTCAGGGAAATTGTGATATCAACAGAACGCTTTGGAAAGGGAACCAGGAAAACATTCTCAAACGATCTCCGGACACATGTTGCCTCCTCAGTTCCCTGCCACTCCTGAAAAAGCGTACTGAATGAATGACGGTAAAGAACTGATCCGGTTTCACTATCTGTCATACACAACTGTCCGTTTCCCCGCAAAAGCAGAGAATCCATATTGACACGCCTGCCAAACCACCCTTCCGAACATTTCATCTCATCCAGGAATACGTATTGGCTACGGTTATCGCCCGAAAAGATATAATCCAAGCGCAGGGTTTTATCCAGAAACCACTCACCGAAATCCTGAGCCACAACGCCGGGGCAGCGGGCGAGAAACAACAGAAAAGAAACAACTACCAACTTCACAATATTCTAATTTAGTGCAGCAAAATTACAAATAAGTGTAAGATTAGCGAAACAAAACGTCCATTATTATAGAAGAGATGGGAAAAAATCCGTATTTTTGTAAATCCAAACAGAATCCAAGCATAATGACAAGAAAAGAACTATACCGGCAAGTACAGGAATTCTTTCAGCAAGAAATGCCCGAAGCAAAGACAGAATTGCATTATAACACTCCCTTCGAATTGCTTGTAGCAGTAATTCTAAGCGCCCAATGCACCGACAGACGGATCAATCAGGTTACCCCTCGTCTGTTTCATGACTTCCCCACTGCCGAAGCAATGGCTGCAGCCACCCCAGAAGTACTGTATGAGTATATACGCAGCGTCTCGTATCCAAATAGCAAAGCCAAGCATCTTTCAGAAATGGCAAAGATATTACATAATGAATACCAGGGAATTGTACCATCAGACTTAAAGGATCTGATAAAACTTCCAGGCGTAGGAAGAAAGACGGCAAACGTCATCCAAAGTGTGATATTTCAGAAAGCGGCAATGGCCGTTGACACACATGTTTTCAGGGTTAGCCATCGCATAGGACTGGTGCCGGATTCATGCAAGACACCCCTAAGTGTGGAGCGCACTCTTACTAAATATTTTCCCAAAGAAACCATTCCCCTTGCACACCACTGGCTCATCCTTCACGGGAGATATGTATGCACAGCACGTTCGCCCAAATGTGAAGAGTGTGGCATTCTTCATATTTGTGCAAGAAAATTTGGAGAATTCAAGAAATAGCCATAACTTTGCGGGCAATTAAAGAGACAGATTGTTTTTATTATAAATATCAAGAAAAGATGACTATTAACGAGTACAATTTTGCCGGCAAGAAGGCAATCGTTCGTGTTGATTTCAATGTACCCTTGAAAGAGGGAGTTATTACCGATGACACCCGTATCCGCGGTGCAGTTCCCACACTGAAGCACATCCTTGAGGGTGGTGGCGCACTTATCATCATGAGTCACATGGGTAAGCCAAAGGGCAAGGTTAAGCCCGAGCTTTCTCTGGGTCAGATTAAGGATGCCGTAGCAAAGGCTCTTGGCGTTGCTGAGGTTAAGTTCGCTCCTGACTGCGCTAAGGCTCAGGAGGCTGCTGCTAACCTGAAGATGGGTGAGGTTCTGTTGCTCGAGAACCTGCGTTACTACCCCGAGGAGGAAGGCAAGCCCGTAGGTATCGACAAGGAAGATCCCGCATACAAGGCTGCCAAGGAAGAAATGAAGGGCCGTCAGAAGGATTTCGCAAAGACACTGGCTTCTTATGCTGACTGCTACGTAATGGACGCTTTCGGTACCGCTCACCGTAAGCACGCTTCTACAGCTGTTATCGCTGACTACTTCGATGCTGACAACAAGATGCTCGGCTTCCTGATGGAGAAAGAGGTTCAGGCTGTTGACAACGTACTTTCTAACATCAAGCGTCCCTTCGTTGCCATCATGGGTGGCTCTAAGGTTTCTTCTAAGATTGGCATCATCGAG
>CACYMI010000001.1:14491-91381 GCA_902775385.1 uncultured Bacteroidales bacterium | reverse complement strand
GTGTGCGGGTTGCTGATGTTGACACCATTCAGAAGGACCGTTATCTGGTCAAAGATGCCACCATCAATACTGATGTCCGTTTGAATACCAAAGCCACCGCGTTGTCGGACGTCAACGCCTGTAGCTAACTTAAATAGATCGTTGATACTCTGTACCCCCGCCTGTTCAATGTCCTGGCGGCTCAGTACACTCACGATTCGTGCTGACTGCAGTTGTGTCAGCGGTGCCATGGTGCCTATTACGGTCACCTCGCTCATCTCCTTCTCGTCTTTCGCTTCCTCTGTTTCGGGGTTCAGCATACGGAATGTGCTTTTCATTGCCTCGGCCTGAGCTGCAACACCCAGGGTGGCAACGCTAAGCACACCTATGCGTACTTCCCGTCTCAGACTGGCAAAAGCGCAATAACCCTTGTGGGCAAACTGCTTCCAAGTGATGGTTTTTGGCTTTCTTGTCTGTTTGTTGTACATTTTGTAAATAGTTAATGATTATTATAGGGGCTCTGAAACTCCAAAGCCCCTAATTTTAGTTCTTGTCACAAGTTCTGGCTTAGATCAGCGTCATTCCTGCTTCCCGGCATTCCTGGCGCATGCTTTCCGGCCAGATGCTGGCCTGTGTTTCGCCTATGTGTGCCTTGTGCAAAAGAATCATGCACAGGCGACTTTGGCCGATACCGCCTCCGATGCTTAGGGGAAGGGTGTCATTGAGAAGACGTTGATGGAAGTACAGCTTCTTACGCTCCTCCTTACCCTGCAGTTTCAGCTGGCGCTCCAGCGCCTCCTTATCTACACGGATACCCATACTGCTCAGCTCAATGCTGCGATTCAGGATGGGATACCAAATCAGCAAATCGCCGTTCAGGCCCGTAAATCCGTCCTCATTAGGCGTACTCCAGTCATCGTAGTCAGGTGCACGCATGTCATGCTCCTTACCGTCACTCAGCTTGCCACCGATGCCCATGATAAAGACCGCACCGTACTTTTCGCATATCAGGTCCTCACGCTCTTTGGCACTCTTGCCGGGATACATCTTAGCCAGCTCCTCGCTGTGGATGAAGAAAACATCCTCGGGCAGGAAGTGCTTCAGCTGAGGGTAAGTCTCGCAGATATAGAATTCTGTGCGCAGGATAGCACTGTAAATCTTGTTCACAATCTTCTTCAGGAAGGCAATATTACGATCCTCCGCATTGATTACGCGCTCCCAGTCCCACTGGTCCACGTACAGGCTGTGAATATTGTCCATCTCCTCATCCGAGCGAATAGCATTCATGTCTGTTACAATGCCGAATCCGGGTTCAATATTGTATTCCGCCAGTGTTACCCTCTTCCATTTGGCCAGGGAATGAACCACCTCGGCTGTAGCCTCGTTCATATCCTTGATAGGAAAACTTACGGGGCGCTCCACACCGTTCAGGTCATCATTCAGTCCCAGTCCTCTCAGTACAAAGAGGGGGGCCGTCACTCTGCGCAGTCTCAGCTCGGTGCTCAGGCTGTTCAGAAAGAAATCCTTTATCTTTTTTATAGCCAACTCAGTCTGCTTCAAATCCAGCAATGCCTTGTAGTCCGTCGGCTTCAGTAATTTGCTCATTTTTCTAGCGTAATTTATGTTTTTACTGGAATAAGTGAGCGAAATGCAAAGAAAAACAGAGATTTTCTTTCATTTCCGAACGGGAGTGACTTCGAGACACAGTCTCAATGTTACGAATAAGTGAGCGGAATACAATATATTTAAACAAAAAAAACTTTAAATGCCCGCTCAATGTCAACGATAACGATAACGTCAACGTGAACGATAACTTCCCTTAACCCTATTAAACCTTCACCTTTCACCTAAAATAAAGTCCTGCTTGCGTAAAAAAACGGATTCTTTTTGTTTTTTCCGCTAAAACATATTATATTTGCAGCGATTTTATGGCAGAGGAATACCAGTGAGAGTCTGGAACTGTCCCGCAACTGTGAATCCTGAAGGGGTAAGTCAGAGTATCTGTCATAAGAGGTTGCTGAGAGGCAAATAATAATACGCGAGGACGTAAATTTAACTCATAAAATGAATATGAAAATGAAAAGAATTGGCTTTTATGCATGCCTGCTTTCCGTAGGTATGGCATTCACAGCATGTGAGAGTGATGATTCCGACTTCAATCCCGGAACCGAACAGGAGCAGACTCAGACCGTAACCTTCGAAGGCTCTTACTTTGATGCGCTGATTGATGCTCCCCAGTACGGCGGTCCCCAGCTTTATGGTCCTGATGCCAAGTATTACAACTGGTGTGACGAAGAGACGCAGTTATGCGGCTATATGTCAAACACCTGGGGCGGCTCGTACGGTTTTGCCGAGGGTGGAAGCGCCATCAGTAACTACATTGATGCTAACATCAACGAACCACGCGATTATAATGTTCAGCTGGCAGTTCCCTTTAGCAACGGCAGTAAGAACTTCGTGGTGGTATTTGACAATTCAAGCCTGAAGTTTGCCGACAAGAAGGCTCGCGTAATCCAGTCAATGGATGTTATTGGTACCACATACGCATTGGCTGTTTGCAAGAACGGTGATGGAAACGACTATGCCAAGGCTCTGACAGGGAATGGCGACTTCTATAACGTAATTGTTACTGGCTTCAAGGCTGGTGAGAAGACTGGTGATGTTACCATTTCTATTGCCAAGGACGGCGGTTTCCTAACAGACTGGTTCAAGGCTGATATGACGCCTCTGGGTGCTGTAGACAGTCTCGCTTTCTCAATGGACGGCAGTGATAAGAGTAACTGGGGTATCAAAACTCCCAAGTACTTCGCATTCGATAATGTAGTGATAAAGAAGTAGGAAGTCCCCTCTTCCAAGCCCCCAACCCCCAAAAGGAAGGGCTTTAAATTGGTTAAATGAAAAATCTGAAAGAACTGTACATGCTGCTGTTAGCCTTGGTGCTAATGGCAGCATGTTCAAATTCGGAACCCGACAAGCCGGAGGAGGATGTTATTGGTTCCGGCAAGGGAGTATTTATCCTGTGCGAAGGTAATTATCAGGCAGGAAACAGTACGCTATCGTATTATAATCCCGATACGAAGACCGTGCAGAACGGTGTTTTCTTTAAAGCCAACGATGCCAAGATGGGGGACACAGGCCAATCTGTCCAGCTACACGATGGAGTGGCCTATGTGGCTATGGAGAATAGCGGCATCATTTGGGCGCTGGACACGAAAACCTTCAAGGTAAAGGGCCAGTTGACAGCAGGTCAGACGGAGCACATGATTAATCCTCGTTACATACACTTTCTTACATCAGAAAAGGCATACGTGACTGATCTGTACGCGCCCTATATCACCATCATTAATACTCGCACCATGCAGTACACCGGCAGTATTCCCACAGGACAGCCCGATGCCTTCGGCTACAACAGTACGGAGGAGATGGTACAGTTCGGTAACCGAGTGTTCACTAATTGCTGGAGTTACAGTAACAAAATTCTTGTCATCGATGCCACGAAGGATGAGGTGTGCGACAGTATTGTGCTTGACAGTTGGCAGCCTAAGAGCATGGTGCTGGATGCTCGCGGCAAACTGTGGGTAATTACCGACGGTGGATATGATACGGAAGACGATAGCTTCAGCGACAATATTCCTCATCTTTATCGTATTGACGCTGCTACGCTTACTATCGAGCAGAACCAGATACTTGATACCGACAATGCCAATGTACAGCTAGCGACCAATTCCTCGGGTACCATATTATATATTATAAACAATGATGTCTACCGCATGGAGGTGACAGCAGCCCATGTTCCTGTACGTCCTTTCATAGAGGCTGAGACGGGTAGCAACGGGCGAAAACATTTCCTTTATGCTATTGGTGTGAATCCTCGTAATGACGAGATATATGTGGCCGATGCCGTAGACTATAGTCAGAGTGGCGTGGTTTATCGCTATAGTGAGAACGGTACGCTGCTTGACAAATTCCGGGTAGGCATCACTCCTAATGGATTTGCGTTCGAATGAGAATACTTTTATTTTTTTTCCTTATTCTGTCGTTTGTCTCATGTAACAAAAACGATTCTGAATCCGAAAAACCTTCAGGCCCGCTTCCCGTTATCACGTGGGTGATGTCCTCTGGCCGTTTCACTATCCAAACTGGCGAAAGCATCCAACTGGTGCCTGACATTGAGAACCTGGACGAGACCAGTGTTTACACGTGGATTATTGAGGGACAGACGGTGGGGCACGATAATTACTACACCTTTACTTCTAGTAAGCCAGGTGTGTACTACGTGAAGCTCATCATCAATAACCGTTATGGCAAAGTGGAAGACGAAGTGAAGATTACTGTAGTAGAGGCGGAAAATGTGGAACTGCCCGAAATTCCCGAACATACGGAATGGCAATTCCCCTGGACAGAAATAAATGTGGCGCAAGGGCGCACTATCAAGGTAAAGGCCTATATGACTGACGACTCTGATGTGAGCGAGGTATTTACTGCTTCAGAGCCGGGACGCCATGTTGTTACGCTATCATATAACGGTCAGTCTCAGGACTTTGTCATAAATGTTTGCCCCGAACCAGGAACCTATCGCCGTTCTTCCAACGGTAAGGCTATGGTGAACCGTGTTTACGAATATATGCCGGCTCCCGGCCATCAGGTGAACGGTTACATCATAACGGGCGAGGCTTATCCCAAGGATTGTACTCATGAGCAGGCTTGTGACTCGGTGCTGGCCCACTTCTCCCGTAAGTGGTCGGTCAGTCTTGGCTCTCAGGGAGGCTACCTGATTGCGGGTTTCGACCATAGCGTGCCCAACGGAGGCGGTTATGATATATGTGTCAAGGGCAATCCCTTCAGCTATCAGTCGGAACCGGGTATTATCTGGGTCAGTCAGGATGATAACGGCGACGGAAAACCCAACGACCAATGGTTTGAGTTGGAAGGCTCGGAATACTTCACTGAGAACGAGACACGTGAGTATGCTATCACCTACTTTAAACCCGAGAAGCCTAAGTCGGCCGTGGGGTGGCGCGACAGCAACAACGATACCGGGTATGTTCCTTACCTAAGCTATTGGAACCCATCACCTTACTATTGGCAGCCTTGGGTGCAGGGCAACAAGCGGACATACTTTGGCTCCCGTCTTCGTGACCGCAGTACTTACGAGAAAGGTATTTCTGATATACCACCATACGATTGGGGTTATGTGGATAACCTGAACGACGTTATAGCCGGACCTGCAGGCAGAATGGGCTATTACAAGATTTCCAATGCCCGTACATACGACGGACAGCCAGCTAACCTGCAGTACATTGATTTTATAAAGATTCAGACGGGACAGACCGGTTCTACACCCAACTTGGGCGATATCAGTACTGAGGTGTATTATATTGGAGATGCGCATCTGGAATGAAGTGTGACCCTCCCAAACCCTTCCTTTAGGGCGGGATTAATAAAAGAATGAGAAAGGTATTCCTGATTTTATCAGCATTGATAATCCTCCCCCTACAAGAGGGTTTCAGAGGTGATAGCTTATTTGCCCAAGACCGCCAGTTACGCGAGGTTCAGGTAAATGCTGTCCGTCGTATGAGGGATGCAGGTGTTCAGCAGACTGTGCTGGACACTGCATTGCTGCATCAGAACATAGCCCTCAGCATGTCTGATATCCTTACGCGGCACTCCACACTCTTCATCAAAAGCTACGGCAGGGCCACCGAATCTACCGCAGAATTCCGTGGGACTTCACCAAGTCATACGCAGGTGTTGTGGAACGGTATGAAGATTAACTCGCCCATGTTGGGCACGGTGGACTTCAGCACCATCCCTTCTTACTTTGTGGATAACGCGCGATTGCTGCATGGAGCCTCCTCGCTGACCGTTATCGGAGGCGGTTTAGGCGGAGCGGTGGATATGCATACATTGCCCCTCTTTAATCAGGGCTATGCCGTACAGTATATTCAGGGTATCGGTTCTTATAGCACGTATGACCAGTTCCTGCGTTTTACCTACGGAGGTGAACGCTGGAGCACCAGCACCAGGGCAGTGTATTCTACCTCCAGGAACGACTTCAAATATACTAACTACGACAAGATCGGTCACCCTGTGGAGCGCAACAAGAGCGGGTACTTCGATGATGTTCATGTGATGCAGGATATCTATTACAACAGCCCTGCGGCTGGCAGGTTCGGGGTTATGCTATGGTATGCGCACAGCTTGCGCGGACTGCCTTTCCTGAGCGTGGACTATAAGGACAATACCGATTTCAGGAACGAGCATAAGCAGGATGCCATCCGTGGTGTGCTCTGTTGGGATAAGACCTTTGAAAAGTGGAATATCGGTGCCCGTGCCGGTTATGTGTGGCAGGATATCGCTTACGACTATACCACTACCCGAGAGGCTGTCAATACAGATATCACGCATTCTCGCAGCATCAGCCATCAGGCCTATCTCCAGGCCAATGCGGATTGGATGCCGCGTTCCAATTGGTTGCTGACTGCTAATGCCTCAGTCTATTATAATCATGTGAAGAGCGAGGACAAAAGTCCCTTCCACATCGGTGATAACTATAATTTGGGTCAGGCTGAATATAACATGAGCCTTTCTGCCAAATACCGCCCCTTAAAGAACCTGACGCTCTCAGCGGTGCTTCGTGAGGAATGTTACAAGAACGACTTTGTCCCAGTCATTCCCGCCCTGTTTATGGAATATCAGATACCAGGAATCTCCACCCCCTCCATAGGAGAGGGCAGGGGACGGCTGTTTGTTTTCAAGGCCTCCGTAGCCCGGAACTATCGTTATCCCGCCATGGATGACCTCTACTTCAAGCCTGGAGGCAATCCCAATCTGAAACCCGAGCAGGGCTTTACTTATGACGGCGGCATAGAGGGCTTCCTTCAGCTCAGAGCATTCTCGCTCAAGCTGAACCTCTCGGCTTTTGATTCCTATATTACCGATTGGATTCTATGGACGCCCAATGCTAAAGGTTATTGGCAGCCCTCGAACCTGAAGAAGGTGCACAACTACGGAACGGAGATGATGGCAACAGCAGAGTTGAAGTTGAATCACCAATGGAAGGTGTCTCTGACTGGTAACTACGCCTATACGCCTAGCATTAATAAGAGCGATAAGTCGGATGCCAACGATGCCTCTTACGGTAAGCAGCTGGTATATGTGCCGCGCCATTCGGCTAATGTAAACGGTCGGGTTTCGTGGCGTACATGGAGTCTTTCGTACCAATGGACCTACTACAGCGAGCGTTTTACTACTACCAGTAACGAGGTTTCCTACATTACGGGTCGGTTGAAGCCTTATTATATGAATGATATCACGCTGGAGAAAACCTTCCGATGGCGAAAGGTTCATGCCTCGCTGAAAGGGGTGGTCAATAATCTGTTGGGATCAGAGTATGTAACCGTACTATCGCGCCCCATGCCAGGACGAAACTTCGGGATTTTCCTGGAAATCAAACCGCAATGGGGAAGGAAGTGATTTAGTGAAGAGTGAAGAATTTTGGAGGGTCAAGAGTCAAGAGTGAAGAATGAAAAGTGAAAAAGTGATATTGTTGCTGTTGCTGGTTTGCTCGCTGGCTGCATGTGGCGGTCGGCAGGTCAGACAAGATACTGCCGATGGTGATACCATCCCCTTGCGTTATGCCCGTAACCTGACCATTGTAGAATATCCCCACTATACGCAGGTTACTATTCGTAATCCCTGGGATACTACCCGTGTACTGAACTCTTATACATTGGTAAAGGAGCCTCAGGGTATGAAAGGCGAGGTGGTGGTTCCGCTGAAGAAGCTTGCGGTCTTTACCTCCGTTCACTGCTCTCTGCTCATGGAGTTAGGTTGCAAGGACCGAATCGGCGGGATATGCGAACCGGAATACATACATATTCCTTACATTCATAGGGCGCTGAAGGAGGGACGTGTCATAAATCTGGGTAATGGAATGGAGCCTAATCTGGAGCGTATCATGGCTCTGCAGCCTGATGCTATCATGTTGAGCCCCTTCGAGAACAGCGGTGGATACGGCAGACTGGAACGTATGGGGATACCGCTGATAGAATGTGCCGAGTATATGGAGAGCACTCCTCTGGGAAGGGCTGAATGGATCAGGTTCTACGGACGACTGCTGGGAAAAGCCGCACTGGTGGACAGCCTGTTTTTGCAGACGGAGCGTTCCTACCTGCGCCTCCGTCAGGCAGCCTCCAAGGCTCAGCAGAAGCCCCGCCTGATCTGCGAGACCCCACAGAGCGGCTATTGGTATGTTCCCGGCGGACAGAGTACCATGGGCATCATGTACCAGGATGCCGGTGCCGATTATCTGTTCCGTGACATAGAAGGGTCCGGCAGTACGGCCCTCAGTATTGAGCGTGTACTTGACAGAGCCCTGACCGCGCAGGTCTGGCTGATAAAACATCATGGCAGGCTCACCCGTGAACAGATTGTCCGGGATGTCCCCGCATTAAGCAATATACCCGCCAGGATATGCCTGTGCGACACCTACACCAGCTGCTTCTATGAGGAGACACCCTTCCATCCCGATGTCCTGTTGGGCAATCTGATTCAGATTTTACATCCCGAACTTGGTATTAAGCAGGAAAAAGCGTATTTTTGTCCCTTGCAATGAGACATAGTGCCATCATCTCAGTTCTGACAGTAGCCTTGCTGTTGCTGGCAATGGCCAATCTGCTGTGGGGGTCGCTCAGTATCCCCGTGGCCGATGTGCTGCGTATTCTGTCAGGCGAACCGGTGCCTGAACATCCTCAGTGGACCTATATCATCCTGGAGAGCCGCGTTCCCCAGATGCTTACCGCCCTGCTCTGCGGCATGTCGCTCAGCACCTGCGGTCTGATGCTTCAGACACTGTTCCGCAACCCCCTGGCCGGCCCCAGTATTCTGGGTATCGATGCAGGCGCCAACTTAGGCGTAGCCCTGGTAATGCTGCTCCTGAGCGGCACCGTTACATTGGGCAGCCTGAGTGTAGGCGGCTATCTGCTGGTGATTCTGGCGGCAATGACAGGCGCACTGTGCATCATGCTGCTCCTCCTCATGCTATCCTCCCTCCTGCGTAACCCGGTCATGCTTCTGATAACAGGCGTTGTCATAAGCTATGTCACAGGTTCCGTTATCTCTCTGCTGAACTACAGCGCCACAGAAGAGGGTGTGCATAACTACATCGTCTGGGGAATGGGCAACTTCAGCGGCGTAAGCATGGACCGTCTGCCTCTCTACTGTATATTGCTGGCATCAGGCCTTACCGGGGCCTTCCTGTTGGTAAAGCCCCTGGATGCCATCCTGCTGGGCGAACGCTATGCCGCCAATCTGGGAGTCAACGTACACCGTACCCGTAATTGGGTGCTGCTCTGTACCGGTCTGCTCACTGCCACCACCACAGCATTCTGCGGTCCCGTATCCTTCCTCGGGCTGGCTGTTCCCCATATAGCCCGTATGACCCTGCGTACCAGCAGTCACAGGATTATGCTTCCCGGAACCATGCTCACAGGCGGTTGCCTTACCCTGCTGTGCAATCTGTTATGTACTATGCCCTCCAGCGGCAGCATTATTCCCGTCAACGTGCTCACACCGCTTATAGGAGCGCCCGTGATATTATATGTGATACTGAAGAGAAGATAAAAGGAACCGTAGCTTCCGAAACTTAAATTAAAAGTAATATGAGAAAACTATCGTCATTCTTTGTGGCAGCCGCCATGACAGTAGCTGCACATGCCAATGTAACCTATCAGGTGATACCCATGCCCCGTTCCGTAAACATGGAGCCCGGAGGCAATGTTGTCCTGCTTGTCAAAGGGCAGGGTGTAGCCTATCCCGCCGAGAACGCTAAGATGTTGCGCAACGCACAGTTCGCCCAGGAATACCTGGGTGTGATTCCCGAAGTTGCCACTAAGAAGTCCAAGGCCGTTATGCAAATCTCCCTGGGCCTTCAGAATCCCAATCCCGATGCATATACGATTACTGTAAACAAGAAGGGCATCAGTATCCAGGGTGCCAGCGAGAGCGGCGTATTCTATGCCATCCAGACCCTCCGCAAGAGCATCGAAGGCGAGAAGGGCGACACCATCCGCCTTCCCTACGTAACCATACAGGACGAGCCCCGCTTCGCCTATCGCGGCGTCATGCTGGACTGCGCCCGTCATTTCTTCCCCATCGAGTTCATCCGGCAGTACATTGATATCCTGGCACTGCATGGCGTCAATAAGTTCCACTGGCATCTTACTGATGACCAGGGCTGGCGCTTCGAGGTAAAGTCACTCCCCGAGTTGGCCAGGAAGGCAGGCTATCGTCCTCATACTATTATCGGGAAAAACGTCGGGTTGCGTGATGCTGCCAATACCATATTCGATGATACGCCAGAGGAGGGTTATTATACCCAGAACCAGATGAAGGCTATTGTGGAATATGCCGCAGAACGCTATATAACCGTTATCCCCGAGATAGACCTTCCCGGTCACATGGTAGCAGCCCTGAGTGTCTATCCCGAACTGGGATGTACAGGAGGCCCTTATTCCGTATGGTGTCAGTGGGGAATCTCGCATGATGTGCTCTGTGCCGGCAATCCTAAGACTTTGGAATTCCTGAAGAAAGTATATGGTGAACTCTGCGATGTGTTCCCCGGTAAGTATATCCATATTGGCGGTGACGAGAGTCCGCGTACCCGTTGGCAGCAGTGCCCCAAGTGTCAGGCTAAGATGAAGGAACTCGGACTTCAGAAGGAGGCCGGGCTGCAGACCTATATCAACAAGGAGATGGAGCGGTTCCTGGCCGAGAAGGGTCGTGAGCTTATCGGATGGGATGAGACCCTTGAGGGTGGTTTGAGCGAAAACGCCACTGTTATGTCCTGGCGTGGCTACGAAGGCGGTATTGAGGCGGCTCGTCTGCACCACCGTGTGATTATGACTCCCACCAACAACTGTTACATCGACTATTACCAGCTCAAGGACCAGAATGCACAGCCCTTGGCTATCGGCGGTTATCTGCCTGTAAGTAAGGTGTACAGTATGGAGCCCGTTCCTGCCGAACTGACTCCCGAGGAGGGTAAGTATATCCTGGGTGCCCAGTGCAACCTGTGGGCCGAGTATGTAAGTAGTCCTGACCATGCCATGTACATGCTGCTGCCCCGTCTGGCAGCCATGGCTGAGGTTCAGTGGATGACTCCCGAGGCTAAGAACTATGACAACTTCCGCAAGCGTCTTCCCCTCCTGCAGCAGACCTACCGTCGTTTAGGCTACAAATACTGCACGGCTATTGAATAATGTTTGAGTTACAGCATTTATCCACCGGTTACGGTAACATGACCGTAACGCCGGATATCAACGCCTCACTGGTCCCCGGGGAGCTCACCAGCCTCCTGGGGCCTAATGGAGTGGGGAAGAGCACCCTGCTTCGTACCCTCTGTACCTTTCTGCCCCCTCTGAAGGGACGGATGCTGCTGCAGGGTAAGGACATCGACACCCTCTCCAGCGCACAGCTCAGCAAGCTTATAGGCGTAGTACTGACCGAGCGCCCCGATGTGCAGAATATGACTGTGCGTGACATGGTAGGCATGGGGCGCAGTCCCTATACGGGGTTCTGGGGCAGGCTTACAGCAGAGGATAACCAGTATGTAACGGAAGCTATGCTGTTGGCAGGCATCAGCACATTGGAGAAGCGCATGTTCAATACCCTCAGTGATGGTGAGCGCCAGAAGGTAATGATAGCCAAGGTGCTGGCGCAGCAGACACCTGTCATTCTGTTGGATGAGCCCACAGCCTTCCTGGATTTCCCCAGTAAGGTTGAGATGATGCGTCTTCTGCGTCGTCTGGCCCACGAGATGCGTAAGGTAATCTTCCTCAGTACCCATGATGTAGAGATGGCATTGCAGTTGAGTGACCGCCTGTGGATTATGTATCCCGGCCAGGTAGTTATAGGCTCACCCGCCGAACTGTCGCGGAACGGTGAGCTTACACGCTTTATCCAGGCTGACGGCATCTGTTTTGATCCCGAGTTAATGAGTTATAGGATAACGCAGTAGCATGAAATCACTCCATCCCATAATGTTTGCGGGAACGGGCAGCGATGTCGGCAAGAGTATAATAGCCGCAGCGTTCTGCCGTATCTTCCTGCAGGACGGCTACCATCCTGCACCCTTCAAAGCTCAGAACATGGCGCTGAACAGTTTTGTCACACCAGACGGTTTGGAGATCGGACGGGCTCAGGCCGTTCAAGCCGAGGCGGCAGGTGTCCCCTGTCATACGGATATGAATCCCCTGCTTCTGAAGCCCAACTCAGACCATACCTCTCAGGTAGTACTGCATGGCAGGCCCATAGGTAATAAGAGTGCCTATGATTATTGGAGGAAGCCAGCCTCTAACCCCTCCACCAGGGAAGGGAATCCTACAGAGAGCGGGGACGTTGATTTCCGGAAAGAAGTCCATGACGCTTTTGACCGCCTTTCTTCGCGTTATAATCCCATTGTCATGGAGGGAGCCGGCAGTATTTCCGAGATTAACCTGAGAGATACCGACCTAGTGAATCTTCCTATGGCCCGGCATGCTAAGGCTGATGTTATCCTGGTCAGCGATATTGACCGTGGGGGCGTTTTCGCATCAGTCTATGGCAGTATCATGTTGCAGACGCCGGCTGACAGACAGTATATCAAGGGCATACTCATCAACAAGTTCAGGGGTGATATGCGACTCTTCCAGGAAGGCCGCCGGATGATGGAGGATATTTGCGGAATACCCGTTCTTGGCGTTATACCTTATTATAATGATATTCATATTGAGGAGGAGGACTCTGTCAGCCTTGCCCGGAAGAACTTTCAGCTTTCCGCCTCCCACTCCCAGTTGAACATAGCTATTGTCTTGCTGCGCCATATCTCTAATTTCACTGATTTCGATGTGCTGGAGCGCGACCCGCGAGTCAATCTTTTCTATACCAATAATCCCAAGGACCTTTTGCAGGCCGACATCATCATTCTGCCTGGTACGAAATCCACTTTGGATGATCTGTCGGAACTCCGGCATAATGGTTGTGCCCGTGCCATCTTGCAAGCCCATCGTGAAGGGAAAACGGTAGTTGGTATTTGCGGAGGCTATCAGATGCTGGGGCAGACCATCACAGACCCCGATGGGGTGGAGGGGAGCATTACCGCTTTGCCCGGTCTTGGACTTTTGCCCATTCATACCACAATGGGTGCAGCCAAGACCACCAGGCAGGTTACCTTTACCTTCGACGGGCAGGAGTGCAGCGGCTACGAGATTCACCAGGGCATCAGCGACACTGATGAGGCTATTGTGCAGACCGGCCATTGCATCGGAACATATATTCACGGATTCCTTGACAACCAGCCCGTCATTGATCACTTGCTTAGAAAGCATAAAGCCGTCAGGCTGGCAGACAGACCGAAGAGTTATGCCGAATTCAAGGAAGAGCAATACAATAAACTCGCTGACCATGTACGTCAGCATGTGGATATGGAACGGATTTATCAGATACTGACCAGCGATGATTGAGGGACACGGCGACGATGCATACAAGTATCAGGACATTAAGGTAAACTTCAGTTCCAATGTCTATAACCATTTCTGCCATGAAGGGCTCTTCTGCTATTTGGCCGACAAATTGGATAATGTGGTTTCCTATCCCGAACCGTCTCCCTCCCGTTTGGAAGAGAGTCTTGCCTGCTTGTCAGGGCTCCAGAAGGAAGAAGTCTGCGTTACCAACGGAGCCACAGAGGCTATTTATCTGATTGCCCAGACGTTCCGTCGAAGTCAGTCCTCTATTCTTATGCCAACCTTCTCGGAGTACCGTGATGCCTGCAGGATTCATGAGCATCAGATTACCCATATTACTTCTGTGCGTGAATTCCATTCCCGCAAGGGTGATAATCAGGGCGGAACTATGCTGTGGCTCTGCAATCCCGACAATCCTACGGGCTCTGTCATCGACACGGAAATACTGGTGCGAACAATTGAGAAGAACCCTGATACCCTTATTGTTATAGATGCCAGTTATGCACCGTTCACAGAGGAGCCCTTGCTTTCAGCTGCCGAGGCCTGTCGGTATCCTAATGTGCTGATGTTGCATTCCATGACCAAGGAATACGCTATTCCTGGATTACGGTTGGGGTACATTACGGCTCATAAGAGCTTGCTGAACGAGATACGTCGTCAGCGCATGCCCTGGTCCGTGAATCAGGTGGCAATAGACGCAGGCTTTTATCTGCTGGCTCACCCCGATGAATTTATCCTTCCTGTTCATGCATTGCTACAGGAACGTCAGCGTGTAGCCGGTAGGCTTTCCGCTATGGGATGCATAGAGGTCTGGCCCTCACAGACACATTTCATGCTTTGCAGACTTAGGATGGGTAAGTCTGCAGCGCTGAAGGAGTATCTGGCTACCGAACATGGGTTGCTGATACGGGATGCCGGCAACTTCGAAGGTCTTGACGGGACATTCTTCCGCATTGCCGTGCAGGATAAGAGCGAAAACGACACCTTAATACATGCGATAGAGGAATGGATATGCCTGTAACATTCATAAATGCTATTCTTCCGCTTCTTTCAGGCTGGCTGCTGGACCTTCTCTTAGGTGATCCCCAGCGGTTGCCGCATCCTGTGGTATGGTTCGGCAAAGCCATCGCATTTTGTGAGTGTAAACTGAACCGGGGCTCCCACCGTAAGTTCAAGGGCGCTCTTGTGGCCCTCACCCTTATCATCCTCACCTTCACTGTTACAGGACTTCTGTTCTATGTTCTCCCCACTTGGGCGGAGACGGTATTGGGGCTTCTGCTTGTTTTCTACTGTTTAGCGGGGCACACATTACGGCAGGAAGTCAGGATGGTTTTCCAGGCCCTCGACCGCTCGTTAGAGGAAGGCCGCAGGCAGGTGGCTCGCATTGTAGGGCGTGATACTAAGGAATTGTCGGCGCAGGAAGTCCGCACGGCAGCCTTGGAAACTTTAGCCGAGAATCTTTCTGACGGTGTAGTGGCACCCCTCTTCTGGTTTGCGTTGCTGGGTGTTCCGGGCATGATGGCATACAAGATGGTGAACACCCTCGATTCCATGATAGGCTACAAAACAGAGCGATATAAGGATTTCGGTTGCTGGGCAGCCCGCATAGACGATATAGCCAATTACATCCCCGCACGTCTGACAGCCTTGCTGATGATACTGCCAAGACTTGTTTCCTTCCATCCTCACGGCATTGGCAGATTCCTCACTTCACGCTTTTCGCTTCTCACTTTCGTCCGTACTAACGGGCGCAACCATGCTTCTCCCAACAGCGGCTATCCCGAAGCCGCCCTTGCCGCCATCCTGAACTGCCGCTTCGGAGGTCCGCATTATTACTTTGGAGAGCTTTTTGACAAGCCTTTTATCGGTGAGAATAATCGTCTTCTGAATACTGAGGATATGAAGAAAGCCCTCCGCGTGAATCTGACGGCCGAGGTATTAATGCTGCTGATTGTCTGCGGCTGGTTGCTGGTCAGAAGTACTTGGTGATTTTCGCATTCTTGAAGTTGTTCATCTCGTTCACCATCCGGACGGCGGAGTCTATGATGGGGAAGGCGCAGAGCGCCCCCGTCCCCTCGCCCAGGCGAAGACCCAGGTGAAGAAGGGGTTTGGCTCCCATCGCATCAAGCATCCGCTTGTGTCCAGACTCATCTCCGCAATGGGTCAGAATCATGTATTCCCGAACGGCCGGACAGAGGCGGGAGGCCGCAAGAGCGCAGGCCGTCATGATAAAACCGTCCACCAATATTATAAGGTGTTTTTCGGCAGCTCTAAGCATAGCTCCTATGGCGGCAACCATCTCGAAGCCTCCGAAGTAACGGATGATTTCGTCCGGTTGGCAGTTGGCAGTTGACAGTTGGCAGTTTGCTATCGCGCGTGAGAGCACTTCGTATTTGTGGCGGATGCCTTCGTTGTCAAGTCCGGCTCCGGCTCCTATACATTCTTTCAATGGGATATTACAGAAGAGGTGCATCCAGATGCTGCTGGGCGAGGTATTGGCAATACCCATCTCACCTATGCTCAGCACGCGGCATCCCTCGGCTATGCAGTCGTCCACCAGGTCGCTCCCTGTCAGTATGGCACGGTCATACTCCTCCTCTGTCATTGCCGGCTCGTATAGGAAGTTCTTCGTGCCACGGGCAATCTTGCGGTCGAGGAACACGATGTTCCCCTCGCCCACGATGTTTCCCTCGCCCACGGGAGAGGGGTTAGGGCAGAGGCTGTAGTCCACTCCCACATCCACGATTCTCAATTTAAATCCATGCTGACGGCAGAACATGTTCACACCACCACCGCCACGGGTGAAGTTAAGCATCTGCTGCCAGGTAACTTCGCGCGGAGAGACGCTGACCCCCTCACGCTCAATGCCGTGGTCACCCCCCAGAAGAAGATGGCAGGGGTGGGCCAGACTGGGCTCCAATGTATGCTGAATCATACATATCTGTAGGGCCAGTTCCTCCAGGCGGCCCAGCGAACCCTTAGGCTTGTTCAGATTGTCTATCTTATCTTGGATGGCCGTCTGCATTGAGCGGTCCAAAGGCTTTATGTCGAATTCCTTCATATCATGAGTCTCTCGTCAACTCCCCCACCTCCTCCTTAGTGGGGGCATTTTATTTTATCTTCACTTCTATTCCGCTCACCATCAGTATTACCTCGTCGGCTTTCTGTGCGATATACTGATTCATCCAGCCTTGCAGGTCGGTAAACCGACGCTGTAGCGCATTGTCGCTTACGCCGCCGCTTCCAATCTCGTTGGTGACAAAAATATATGTGGCATCGTGGGCGGTAAAGGCATCAAACTCCGCTTTTGCTTTCGCCAGGATGAAATCTACATTCAGGGTTCTCTCTCCCTCTGTGGAGGGGGTAGGAGCCAGGCTGATAAAGTTGGTCAGCCAGAGCGTTATGCAGTCTATGACCACTACGCGTCCTGTCAGATTATGCTCACTCAGGCAAACCTCCTCCTCTATGTTCGTCCACTCAGGGCCGCGACGCTCCTGATGTTTCCGCACACGCTCCTTGAATTCCTCGTCCCAGATATGTGCCGTAGCCAGATAGACGGGACTTTGTGAAAGGCTTAATGCCAGTTCCTCAGCCTTGCGGCTTTTGCCGGAACGCTGTCCGCCCGTGATGAGAATGATTCTTTTCATTGATTATTGAATACTTTGAACACAAAATGCCAGCATGGTGCTGAGTTCCGTGATTAGGCAGACGGCGCCGCAGCAGTCGCCTGTATAGCCATGCAACTTCTTCCAGATGAGAAGATACAGGAAATACATCACTAAGCAGGGGATAAAGATGACCGTCTCCCATTCCATACCTGTCCAGCACAGAAATCCAACCATGGGCAGTAGCCCCTGAATGGTAATGCCAATGCTTGTCCGCCAGTCCATCTTACGGTATATCATCCTAGCCTTAGCCTCCTCTTCCTTACGGGCATAAGGCATCATCATAATCAGTTGGGCTGTCAGCATCCTGGCGTATGGTGTTGCCGCCAGGATAGTCAGGGCGGCCATTCGGGGAGTCATAGAGCATAGGGTTACAAACAGCAGCATCTCATAAATGACAAGTCCCAGCACGCCATAGGTCCCGATGTGCGAGTCCTTCATGATGGTAAGTATGCGTTCGCGGTCGGAGCCCCCTCCGCCAAAGCCGTCCAGGAAGTCGGCCAGCCCGTCTTCATGCAGGGCTCCCGTTGCCAGCAGCCTTGCCGTCATTGCCAGCAGGATGGCTGCCATATACGGCAGATACATGCTGCCAGCCCATAGTATGGCGGCCATCAGTCCGCCTGTCAGCCATCCGGTCAGGGGCCAATACTCCACCACAGAGCGGTAACTTTCCACAGGCGGTTGATGTAGGCGGTAAAACGGCAGTCGGGTAAAGAAGATAAATGCAGCCCAAAGGCGGTCGTACCATCTGATGTTATTATTATTTTCTGCTTGCATAATTTTTTTTCTACGGTAGTAAGGGATACAACCAATGAGTGTAGCCCGCATATATGTTGTTATGGATGTAGAATCCCGTTGTTACGGGCTGCCCCTGGGCATCATAGAGTCGGATGTCGGATTTGGGAGGCGTACCCATAATGCGGGAGTAGTGAAACTCATGTCCGCGGAGTTCCTTGCCGCCTGCCTTCATGCTTCGGTATCCCAGGTGCAGACGAGCGTCCTGCATGGTGGTGCGGAAGGGCAGGAGCCCTGACAAGTCCGTATTATCTATTCCTTCCGAGAGGTACATCATACCCCCGCATTCTGCCCAGATACGGGCATGTGTCTGACGCAGGGATTCCATTGTGGCCTGACTTTTTGAAAGCTGCGGCAGGAATAGCTCCGGATAACCGCCGGGCAGAAAGATCATGTCGGCATCCTCTGGAACCGTCTCGTTGGCAAGGGGAGAGAAAAAGCGCACCTTGCCCCGTTCGCACAGGTAATCTATTGTCTGACGGTACATAAAGTTGAATGCCGCGTCACGGGCTACGTATATAAGCCTGTCGGGCGCCGGGTCGGAAGCGGGAAGCTGATAGCTGAAGGCAGGTGATTCTCCGAATAGTGGATTAACCAGGGGCTCAATCACTTCGGCAACCTTCTCTGCCAGTTGGCTTATCCTGTCGGTCTCGCTGATGTCCAGACCTAAATGCCGACTGGGAGAATACAGTTCCCTCATGCGGGGAATACTGCCAATGACGGGCATCCCTACCTCCTCGGCCGCATGACGTAGCATCTGCTCGTGGTGCGGACTCCCTACATTATTGAATATGACTCCGGCAATTTGTGTGTCGGGCCGGTAGGTCAGATACCCCTTCAGGATAGGCGCTATGCTGTGTGCCATGCTGCGGGCGTTAATAACCAGCACCACGGGGATTCCCAGTAGCTCAGCCACCTCGGCACTACTGCCACGTATGCCGTCGGCCCCGTCGTACAGTCCCATCACACCTTCCACAATACAGACATCAGCATCCTGGCTGTAGCGCCTGAAAGTCCGCTTCACCACCTCTTCGGACTGCATCCATGTGTCCAGGTTCACAGAATCCCTTTCGCAGGCTATGCGGTGGTAAAGCGGGTCGATGTAATCAGGTCCGCACTTGAAGGGCTGCACCCTGTAGCCCTTGTTCCGAAGGGCGCGGAGCAAACCGATGGTAAGGGTTGTCTTACCGCTTCCCGACGATGCTGCGGCTATGAGGAATACCTTTTTCTTCTCTGGCATAGTTTTGCTTTTCTGATGCAAAAGTACAAAAAATGTACAAAGGACGTACATCGTTATAAAAAAAAATTGTATCTTTGCCTCGCATTCAGGTGATGTCCTTGGTCAGCAGCCAGAGGACAGAGAGGGAATCCGGTGTGAATCCGGAACAGTACCCGCTACTGTAGATGCCTGTTATTGAAGGTGCGATAAAGCCACTTTCGGGAAGCTTAACCGATGGGAAGGCGCACGTTCAGGGCAAAGTCAGGAAACCTGCCTGTGATGCTTCAGTATGTCAAACCAGCTCTGCTACGGGAATATAGCGGGCAAAAAAATGAGGATTCCAGTAAGTGAGGCATTTTTATGCTTTGTTATTTGTCTTAATGAGTCACACGCTTTGTCTTGTCGCGGTACGGGCTCAGAAATCCGCGCCGGACAGCACCATGCGAAACAGAGAACTGGCGCAAGTGGTTGTTACCGGGACGGGAACCCATAGCAGAGCTCAGAATGCTGTCGTACCCGTACAGGTGCTGACGGCCGGGGATCTGCAGCGCATGCATGTAACCAGCCTCGAGGATGCCTTGAGGCAACTTACCAGCAGCATTACCACCATGACTAACGGTATGGGGACCACCATGATGATGAATGGTCTCAACGAGGATTACATCCTGATATTAGAGGATGGGAAGCGACTGACGGGCGATGACCGTTATACGCGCATCAATATGGCTAATGTAAAGCGTATTGAAGTCCTTTCCGGTGCCGGCTCGGCCCTTTACGGAAGCGATGCCATAGGCGGTGTCATCAATATCATCACCATGGCTCCGTCCATGACGGCTCCGTCATCGGCCGGGGATGATGCGCAGGGGCCGGTATTCAATGTCCGTTCCTCTACCTCCTACACCAGCGGGGGACGTTTCACGCAAAGTCTCTCAGCAGATGCCCGGCATGGACGCCTCATTAGCAGCACCTCCTTCCAGCACAGGCAGTCCGGCAACTGGCAAGTTAACCGGACCGAGGAGGTAATGGGCCGTCTGATGCCAACCGGTAGGGTGATGAGCCAGGGATTCCATAGCAACCAGCTGAACCAGCGCCTCACCTGGGACATGGGCCATGGTGTCTCGGTATATCTGAAAGGCAGTTTCTATGATTACCATACCGTGCGTCCGCAGATGGCCCATTACTTTAAGGGGTCCGTCAAGAAGAATGCCGCCGGCGTCCTGGATACCATTTATACCGAGAAAGAGGCTTACAGCTATGACCTTCACCATCAGGATTATATGTACGGCGCAGGTGCCGTATGGAAGTTGAGCGGCAAGACGTATCTGGAGGCCGACTTCTATAGCGATAACCTGATGAGCGAGCGCGATTCGTTTGATACGTACCGTCCCGGCGGTACCCAACTGACCAAGCGTACACATTATTATAACGGCACACTGAAAGGTATCTTCCGTCTGGGCAGTTGGAATAAGCTGTCGGCAGGCGCCGAGTATGTGCATGAAACGTATGAGAGCTATAACTTCTCCTTCCGGACCATGTACACCGTCTCGTTGTTTGCCCAGGACGAGATGCGATTGCTGAAGAACCTGCAGGGCGTCTTGGGCATCCGTTATATCCATAACCGCAACTTTGGCAGCTATGCTACCCCCAGCATTGCCCTTATGTACAGTCCGGGCAGGTTTCGTCTGCGTGCCGGATACAGCACAGGTTACCGTACGCCAACTCTCTTACAGATGTATTACGAGAATGACGAGACCAAGAATGTCACAATCGGCAATCAGGATCTGAAGCCCGAGAAAAGCAACTACTACACCGTTGGGGTAGAATATAACAACTCATGGGTCAGTATGAGAGCCAGCGCCTTTATCAATGATGTCCGCGATATGATTTCCTACCGCGTGCTTACCGATGCCGAGGTGGTGGCCTGCGGACTGGATGCCAAATATCCTACCGCTACGAAATACCAGCAAAGAGACAATATTGACAAGGCGAAGGTTAAAGGGCTCCATCTGAGCGCAACATTCTATCTGCCGCAAAACATACGCCTGGGTGGAGCCTATACCTTTACGGATACAGAGGCAGAGACGCTGCGAATGAATTCCGTGACGCGGCAGTATGAGATTATTACGGAACCTACCGACCGCAGCATCCGTCATTGTGGGCGCGTGTTTGCCGGTTGGGGACGCACATGGGGCAACTACCGTTTCTGCATCGACCTGAACGGTCATCTGCAGAGTGGCCGTTGGAGTACCAGCTACGGATGGGCTCCCGGCTTTACGCAGTTCGATCTCCATACCACGCACACCTTCTACCTGAAGCATGCGGAGCTGACGCCCGGTCTCGGGATAGAGAATATCCTCAATACCCGTGATACACGTCCCTGGAACAGCAACTTCTCCACACTGCACCCCGGGAGATGCGTCTTCGCCTCGTTTAAGATAAAACTATAGCCGGACTTTTTTTCGCATGGATATGAAACGTATAACCTTATATTTGATCCCTCTTCTATGTCTATTGCCTCATGCGCAATGTGTGCTGGCACAGACCGACGGAAAGGTGACAAGCCTGAGGGAAATGGTTGTTACCGCTACGGGTACGCAGCATACCCTGAAGGATGTGCCAGTGCAGACCGAGGTTATCAGCCGTAAGATGCTGGATAGCTTCAGCGGCAAGAGTGTCGAGGAGATTCTGGGTTCCCTCACAGCCTCCTTTGCCTTCAACGAGGGTGATATGGGTAGCCAGATGCAGTTGGGCGGTCTGGGTAATTCCTATATTCTGGTACTGGTGGACGGCAAGCGCCTGCATGGCGATGTGGGAGGCGAGAATGATCTGGGGGTGATAGACCCGCAGAACATAGAGCGTATAGAGATAGTGAAGGGTGGCCAGAGTGCCCTCTATGGCAGCGATGCCATGGCAGGCGTCATCAATATTATCACCAGGAAGCATACCGGGAAAGGCGTTTATGCCGACAACAGCACACGCTACGGCATGCATAACGACCTCCGGCAGCATAATACCCTGGCTTTTAATATCGGAAAATTCGGCAGTCACACCAACTTCCAGTTGCAGCGCAACGATGGCTGGCAGAATACCTCCGAGGAATATGCCGAGGGGATGGTGCTTACCGACAGCCGGAACAAGACGGTGAATATGTTCCGTAACTGGCAGCTGACAGAACACTTTACCTATCAGCCTACGCGGGACCTTGAGCTGTATGCCGGGGGATCGTATTACAGAAAGAATATCTGCCGCCCCCAAAACGGAAGGCATCCCAGCTGTGATGTCTATACCTACGACCTCCGTTACAATAATGCCTCGGCATCAGTAGGCGGCAAGTGGTATCTGTCCGGTGACGGAGTAAAGGCGGAAAGCGGGAAATCTGGCGGCGGCAGGAACTGCTTGCAGTTGGATGTTGACTGGAACAAGCATGCCTACTACTACGACTATACGGCCCGTACCTACGAGACTGTTCTGCTGAAAGGTGAGGAGTACGGCCCCCTGGACGGAGAATGGTATCCTGTGCTGATGAGACCCGGACAGAGCAAGCTGCAGAGCGATCAGCAGCGCCTCATGGCTCAGGCCAAGGGCATTTTCTATCTGCCCTGCCAGAATACCCTGAACGCAGGTCTGGAGTACCGGTATGATTATCTGAATGCCCCCGACCGTACAGAGAACGGGTCGGCCGGTGACTGGACCTCGGCCTTGTATGTGCAGGATGAGTTCGACCGTCTGGGATGGCTCAACCTGACTGCTGGCCTCCGTCTGGTGGGTAACCGCAATTTCGGCCTCCGCCTGACCCCCAAGGTCAGCGCCATGTTTTCCGCCGGCGATTTCCGCTTCAGGCTGGGGTGGAGTCAGGGATTCAAGACCCCCACGGTCAAGGAGTTGCATTACCGTTACCTGCATGTGATGGGCAGCAGCACATTCTTCAATATCGGTAACACAGACCTGAATCCCCAGACTAGTAATTACTATTCGGCCAATATAGAGTATCGCGGGCGCAAGTTCACAGTAGCCGTTACAGGATATCTGAATAAATTGGATAATATGATAGCCCTGGTGAATGTGCCTGTCGGCGAGATTCCCGCAGGCATTACCACAGCCTACCTGGGCGATGGCAGTACGAATGTTCAGGCCCGTATGTATAAGAATATGGATGACGCTAGAACCTACGGCATCGATATAAGCCTTTCTTATCAGCTGCTCAAGGACCTGATGCTCACCTCGGCTTACAGCTGGCTGAACACCGAGGCCAATCTGTATGATGCCTCCAAGGACAGGATGAGCTCCGTAACCATCGACGGAACGGCCCGTCATAAGTGGAGCGCTTCCGTTGTGTACAGCCACCCGTTCTGCTCCTGGTATAAATTGGGAGTCAACCTTTCCACCCGTGGCAGCGGCACCCGTTTCTATCAGAACAACAAGAACGGAAAGCCCTTCCAGCTTTGGCGAGTCAATACCACGCATGATTTCGGAAGGCCCGGCAAAATGCTGGCCTATAGGGTAGAGCTGGGCGTTGACAATATCTTTAATTACGTTGACCGTACCATGCATCCCTATCACTTGGGAAGCAATACGCCAGGTACAACGGTTTACGGAACTCTGGGTATAAAATTCAATTACGGAAAGAGAGTTAAAAACAATATTATATCAACTAAACAACAAACCAACAATGAAGAAGATTAAATTTACGCTTCTTGCTGCCATGGCAGTTTGCCTGACAGCCTCTGTGTTCACTTCATGTAGTAGTGACGACGCAAACGATCCCGAGAACCTGATTTCCGAGTACAGTTATAACGACAAGCTGGTTGCCGCCCAGAAGGCAAAGTCCGGGAAGGACGAAGCCATCCTGCTGGTTGCCTTCGGCTCAACATGGAACAATGCCTTCCTGGCTTTCGACAGGACAAAGGTTGCCTACGAGGAGGCTTTCCCCAATGCGGATGTTTATATTTCCTTCTCCAGCGATATCTGTATCAACCGTGCCAGAGTCGGTGAGAATACTGATGACAATGGCAAAATCGTCAGCCGTGACTACTACGAGCCCCGTTACCTGTTGCATGCCATCGGTGCTGCCCAGTATAGCAAGATTTACGTTCAGTCGCTGCAGGTTATTCCCGGTGAGGAGTTCGCTGCCGTAGTTGCCAGTGTCAAGAAGTTCATGAACAACGGTTATATCAGCGGCGCTCACCTTGACGATGATTATCTGGCCAAATTGCAGCAGGACGAGGCAATCTTCCTGGGTATGCCCTTGCTGAACGACCCGGAGACAGATGTTCCCGAGGTGGCCAGGCAGCTTAATACCCTTTACAATACTGAGGCTCAGCAGGGTGTCGTGGCTTTCATGGGACACGGTAACCCCGATACCTATGACACCTTCAAGGCTAATGCCCGTTATACTCAGTTGGAGGAAGCCTTGCAGACACTCAATCCCAATTTCTATGTGGGAACCGTTGACATGCCTGACAATTACAAGCAGGATGTCTATTCCCGTATGACGGATAATGGAAAGACCTCCGGCAAGGTTTACTTGCACGCCCTGATGTCCATTGCCGGAGACCACGCTCATAACGATATGGCCGGTGAAGGCGAGGAATACTGGGATTCTGAGGACGAGGAGTCCGAGGATAACAGCTGGTATGAGTATTTCGGTCACAAGGGCTATGATGTAAATGTGCCTGTTGTGGGCAAACACCCTCTGGGCCTGCTCGAGCTTCCCGGCATCCTGAATGTCTGGATTCAGCACACCCGGAATGCTCAGTTCCTGGAGGACGCTTACCATAGCATGTATCCCGAGGAATAATATATTGAGAGAAAAGATAAAAGTGAAAAGATAAAAGTGGGGTTGACGGATAAGGAGAGTGCAAGTGTATAACTATCCTCTTGCTCCTTGTCCCTCGCCCCTTGCCCCTAATAGGAAGCACAGTTTCCGAAACTTAAATAAATAATTACCACTTTTGTGCCATGAAGAGGATATTTGTCGTCGGTATAGGTCCGGGTAGTCCTGAGGATATTACCCCCGCGGTTCTGGAGGCAGTGCGCCAGAGCGATGTGATAGTAGGGTACAAATACTATTTCAGGTTTATTGAACCGTATCTTACGCCAGGAACAGCGTGCATAGACAGCGGTATGCGTCAGGAACGTCAGCGTGCCGAAGAGGCCGTAGCCCTTGCCAAAGAGGGAAAGACGGTCTGCGTTATCAGCAGCGGCGATGCGGGAATCTACGGAATGGCGCCCCTTATCCTGGAGACGGAGCCTGCAGCGGATGTGCAGGTGCTTCCCGGCATCAGCGCTTTCCAGAAGGCCGCATCCCTGCTGGGCGCACCCTTAGGGCATGATATGTGTATCATTTCCCTAAGCGACCTTATGACTCCGTGGCAACTGATAGAGAAACGTATTCAGGCAGCGGCCGTTGCCGACTTTGTCACGGCAGTCTATAACCCTAAGAGTCAAGGTCGGTATTGGCAGTTGCATCGGCTGAGGGAGCTTTTCCTGCAACAGCGGTCAGGCACCACTCCCGTAGGCTATGTCCGTCAGGCCGGAAGACCTGAGCAGGAGGTAAAGCTGACCACATTGGCTGATTTCGACCCCGAGGATACGGATATGTTTACCATCGTGCTGATCGGTAACAGCCAGAGTTTCATTTCCCATGGCAAGTTCATTACTCCCAGAGGCTACTATGCCGGCGCTACCCTCCCTGCGGAGGGTAGTCCGGGATGTGCCATCATGAGTCAGTCGTTCCGCACCATTCTTTCCGAGATGAAGCGTCCTGATGTGCCCGCCTGGCGCCTCTGGCCCTTGCTGCACGCCATTCATACCACCGTGGACTTCGGGATGGAGGACTGTCTGTGGATGGACGAGCGTGCCACGGAAATCATATACAACAAGGTTAAGGACGGCACCTTGCGCCATATCGTAACCGATGTGACGATGGTTGCCAGCGGCATTCGTAAAGGGGCCCTGGAGCGCCTGGGCATAGAGGTGCATTGCTATATCAGCGACCCCCAGGCCCAGGAAATGGCTCAGCAGAAGGGTATTACCCGCAGTCAGGCATGTATGCTGCTGGCAGCAGAGGAGTATCCCCAGGCGCTCTATGCCGTGGGTAACGCGCCTACCGCCCTCTTTGAGATTTGCGACCTTACCCGCAAGGGCAAGATGCGGCCTGCCGGCATCATAGCCGCTCCGGTGGGTTTCGTTCATGTATGTGAGAGCAAACATGCCGTCAAAACGCTGACGGGGATTCCTAAAATCATTGTCGAGGGACGAAAAGGGGGCAGTAACCTGGCCGCGACACTCTGCAACGCCATACTTACCTACGATGATGCGAAGCAGCTCAGGCCGGGCAGAGACCTTTGAGGCATTGAAAAAGCTATAGAACCAAGGAGTTTATTGAAAGTTGATGAGATTCATCGTTATAGGTATTACAGACAGTCGTAAGCCTTTCTTCTCTCCCGAGGTACTCTCGGTAATCAGGGAGGGAAAGGTCTTCTCGGGCGGCAAGCGTCATTACGGAATAGTGGCGCCTTTCCTGCCCCGGGAGGCCCAATGGATTGATATCACAGTTCCTCTCTCCGATGTCTTCGGGAAATATCGGAACCCGTCTCTCTTTGAGGGAGGGACCGGCACTTATATAGTCTTCGCCTCGGGCGATCCCCTGTTCTATGGTTTTGCCAATACGTTGCAACGGGAATTTCCCGAGGCAGAGTTGCAGGTCTTCCCCGCGTTTAATTCCCTGCAGATGCTGGCTCACCGAATGAGGATCGCCTATCAGGACATGCATGTGGTATCTCTTACCGGACGGCCTTGGGACCAGTTGGACCGGGCACTGATTTGCGGCTATCCGCTCATAGGCTGTCTTACGGACAGGAATAAGACGCCTCATAGCATCCGTCAGCATATGGCGGAATACGGCTATGACAACTATATGATGACCGTTGGGGAGAATCTGGGCAACGATACGCTGGAACGTGTGGGACCGTATGATGCCGGAACGGATTATGCCAACCCTAACTGCGTCATCCTGCGGCAAACCGGTGTGAGGCAGCTGCCCTTCGGCATCCCCGATTCGCAGTTCGCCCTGCTTGATGACCGCCAGAAGATGATAACCAAGATGCCCATCCGCCTTCTGACCCTTCAGGCCTTGGAGCTGCGTAACAGGCATGTATTCTGGGACATCGGTTTCTGTACGGGTAGCGTCAGCATCGAGGCCAGGCTGCAATTTCCCCATCTTCAGATAGAGGCTTTCGAGGTCCGTCCTGAATGTGAGGCCATCATCCGCCGGAATGCCCGTCGCTTCGGTGCCCCCGGCATCCATGTCCATATGTGCGATTTCCTGGAAATACCCCTTCCTATGGACGAGAAAGCAGGGATGAGGCCTCCCGACGCCGTCTTCATAGGAGGGCATGGCGGCAGGCTGAGGGACATGATGCGGAGGGTGCTTACCGTCTTGGCCCCAGGCGGCATGATAGTCATGAACAGTGTTGTCGCGCCACGGGTTACTACCGACAGCCGTCAGCTATGGGACCAGGCATGTGCCGAATTGGGCCTGAAGCAGGAAACACCCACCAGAATACAACTCGACAATCATCATCCGATAACGATATTACGATGCAGAAGATAGCTGTTATACAAATTAGTGAGGCCGGTAGCCGGATTGCCTCCACGTTACAGCGCCAGCTGAACGCTAAGATTATCCGGCGCGCGGATGTAGGCGCTGAATGGGGGAGGCAGGACGCCTTCGTCTTCATCGGCGCTATGGGAATATGTGTGCGAACCATTGCCCCGTTTGTCCAAGACAAACACCAGGACCCCGCTGTTGTCTGCATCGACTCATTGGGGCAGAATGTCATCTCTGTCCTTAGCGGACATATAGGCGGTGCCAATGAGCTGACGCAGACCATCAGCGGCATTCTGGGAGCTCATCAGGTTATCACAACCCAAAGTGACGGAGCCGGTCTCTGGGCGCTTGATACGTTCCGGAAGCGTTTTGACTGGTCCCTTGCCAGTGATAATGATGAACAGAACCGCTGCATCTTCGCATTCGTCAACCGTCAGCCCACCGCCTTGTTGCTGGAAGTGTGTGACAGGGGGACCGGCTATCTGGAGGCCACAAAGCCCGGACACGTTACCATCATCAGCGATATCAGTCAGGCTGACCCGCAGAGATTCCGACTGCTGATTATCGTATCGCCCTATATGCGTTCCGCGCCGGAGGGAATGCTGGTACTGCGCTTTGTGCCGATGGTCGGCACCATTGGTTTCGGATTGTCCCGTCACCCGGATGATTACAGAGCTGTCTATGACGAGATCAATGACGCTCTGGCCGGTCAGGGCATTCTCCCTTGCACCCGCAAGTACTGTACCATTGATGTGAAGCAGGACGAGGAGTTCTGTGCCATGCTCCGGGATGAAACCGGCAAGGAGGTGGTATTCTACAACGCCGGGGAGTTGGCCGCCATTCAGGTTCCTCATCCCAGCGATACCGTCCTGAGGCATGTAGGCACCCCCAGCGTCTGTGAGGCGGCAGCTATCCTTGGCTCCAATCACGGGCAGCTTATCGTTCCCAAGATAAAGGGGAGGAACTGGACGGCAGCCTTTGCTATCGATTCCCGTTACCTGCCCTCAGCCTCCTGTCAGAAGAAGGGCTTTATCGAAATCGTAGGTGCCGGCCCGGGCGATCCTGACCTGATAAGTGTCCGAGGTCGCAGGATGCTGGAGAAAGCCGACCTTATCCTCTATGCCGGCTCGCTAGTCCCTGAGGCCCTGACCCAATGCCACAAGCCCGGCGCGGTAGTACGTTCATCTGCCGATATGAATCTGGAGGAACAATGTTCCCTGATGAGGGAGCATTATGACAGGGGACATCTCATTGTGCGCCTGCATACGGGCGACCCCTGCATCTTTGGAGCCATTCAGGAGCAGATGGCCTTCTTCGACTGCCATCAGATGTCTTACCACATCACGCCCGGCATCAGCAGCTTCCTGGCCGCGGCAGCCGAGTTGCGCAGTCAGTTTACCATCCCGGAGCGCACACAGACCATTATCCTGACGCGTGGTGAAGGGCGTACGCCAATGCCTGAGAAGGAGCAGCTGCACCTGTTGGCTCGCAGCCAGAGCACCATGTGTATCTTCCTTTCCGCCGCCATCGTGGATGATGTGCAGCGGGAACTGCTGAGGGAATATCCCGAGGATACCCCCGTGGCAGCCTGCTATCATCTTACCTGGCCCGACCAGAAGATATACCGCGGCAAACTTAAGGACCTTGCCAGGCTGGTTCACCAGCATCACCTTACGCTCACCACCATGCTCGTTGTAGGCGAGGCTATCGGTAACCGTCAGGGACTTAGCAGGCTTTATGCCGATGATTTCAAACATCTGTTCCGGGGATGACAGAAAAAGAGAATCTCCGTACCGGATTGTCCACAGGCTCCTGTGCCACGGCTGCCAGTGTTGCGGCGTTGTGGGTGCTGCTGGGTAATGACAAGCCCGCCCAAGTAAGCTTTGAGCTGCCTCGCGATGGCTTTCGCCAAATGCCCGTCACTCAGGTTCAGGCTGGCAGGGACTATGCCGTCGCCTCGGTAGTGAAGGACGGCGGGGATGATCCGGATGCCACTAACGGATGCACCATTCAGGCGATGGTCCGGTTCAATAATACGCATCAGGATATCCGCTTCTTCGGCGGCGAGGGCGTGGGACTAGTCACCTTGCCCGGACTGGGGTTGGAAGTGGGAGAGCCGGCCATCAATCCTGTTCCCCGGCAGATGATGCGCCGGAACCTGCGCAAATACTACCAGGGTGGCCTGGATGTAACCATCAGCGTTCCGGGTGGCGAGAAGATTGCCCGCCGGACGTTCAATGCCAAGGTAGGTGTGATGGGCGGCATCAGTATATTGGGTACCACGGGCATTGTGCACCCTTTCAGTCACGAGGCATACGTGGATGCCATGGAACGCGAGATGCAGGTGGCCCTGGCAATGGGTGTCGGACGCATAGTGCTAAATAGCGGCAAGCGCAGCGAGGTGGCCATCCATGAGCATTATCCGCAGTTGCCCCCGCAGTCATTCATCCACTATGGCAACTTTATCGGGGATGCCCTGCGTACAGCCCAGCGGTTAGGGGTCGGGCGCGTTACCCTGGGCGTTATGATCGGCAAGGCGGTGAAGCTGGCTTCCGGCTTTGATAATACCCATAGCCACCAGGTGACCATGGACCGTGACTTTGTAACGGAGATGGCCCGGCAGGCAGGTTGCTCGCAGCCGGCACTCGGCATTATTCAGGAGATAAATATGGCACGTCAGCTGATTACCGATTTGCCATGCGCCGACTACGCATTGCTAAAACCTATAATAATAGATAAATGTTTACAGACATGCAAAAGAATATATACCGGCGAGCTGGAGTTTATCTTGTTGGATTCCTTGCTCTGATGTCCTGTACCCGGCCTAAGGCGGGTACTTCCCAGGCCGGGGACGTCGGCTTTCAGTCCATACAGGTAAAATATGCCCGCAACTTTTCCGTCGAGGACAGCATCCCCGGCCTTCGTCTGCTTACCATCACCAATGGCGGGAACCAGTATGCCGCAACCTATCGGTATGCTCTGGTCAGCGCTACTGATAACGGGGTGAAGGTGCCTGACGGCTACGAGGTGGTTAAGGTGCCCATGAGCAGGTTTATCTGTATGACATCCCTGCAGCTGAGCAACTTCATCGCCTTGAATATTCCCGATAGGGTGGTGGGCATTACCAGCACGCGGCATTTGTTTAATGAGGCCCTGAACCGGCAGATTGACGAGGGGCATACGGTAAAGATCGGCATTGAGGGTGAGTTCGACAATGAGCTGGTACTCCTGGCCAATCCTGACCTTATCCTGATTTCGCCCAGCAAACGGGGCGGGTATGATGTTCTCAGGGAGAGTGGTATGCCCATCATGCCTCACATGGGCTATCAGGAACCCGAACCGCTGGGGCAGGCCGAGTGGGTGAAGGTGATAGGCCTCCTGACGGGACGCGAGAGGGAGGCTACCGCTTATTTTGACAGTTTGGAGGCAAGCTACAACCAACTGAGGGAAAAAGTCAGTGCCCAATGTCCCGATAAAAATGAGGACCGTCCTACCATCTTCAGTGGCGATATGAAGGGAGGGGCCTGGTATGCTACGGGAGGTAGAAGCTTCCTGGCCTCCATCTTCCGCGATGCGGGCGCCCGTTATGTGCTGGAGGATAATCAGGATGTCGGTGGCGTGAACATGGACTTCGAGGCTATCTATTCCAAGGCAGCCAATGTGGATTACTGGCGCATCAGCAACAGTTTCAACGGAACTTTCACCTATGATGTGCTGGCCGGCCAGGATAGCCGGTTCTGTGATTTCAAGGCTTACCGCCAGCGCCACGTCATCTATAGCAATATGGCACAGACACCCTTCTATGAGTCGTTCCCCGTTCATCCCGACCTGCTCCTGGCGGATTTCGTTAAAATCCTCCATCCCCGGCTCCTGCCTGAATACACCCCCACTTATTATAAACTGTTGGAATGAAGCGTAGTGTACTGTTCTTCTCCGTCTGTGTGCTTATCATCCTGCTGGTGATAGCCAATGTCCTGCTGGGTTCTGTCCCGTTGCCTGTGGGCGATGTCGTTGACACGCTCATCGGCGGAGCGGCTGCTCCCGTTACTACGCGCAATATTATTCTCAAGAGCCGTCTGCCTCAGACCTTAGTAGCCTCCTTAGCCGGTGCTTCCCTGGCTGTCAGCGGCCTGCAGATGCAAACCGTCTTCCGCAATCCCCTTGCAGGCCCCACGGTTTTAGGTATCAGTAACGGAGCCTCCCTGGGCGTAGCCCTTGTCCTGCTCTTAGGAGGTAATATCGCAGGGGTTGCTCTCAGCAAGATGGGACTTGTGGGCGAGATGGCCCTTACGTTTGCCGCCATTGCAGGCGCCATGCTGGTCATGCTGCTGATTATTAGCGTAAGCAGGCGTGTCAGCAGTAGTGTAACCTTGCTGATAATAGGTGTAATGATAGGCTATGTGGCCAATGCCCTGATAGGCGTGCTCAAGTTTTTCAGCGTGGAGGAGGATATCCGCTCATACGTAGTATGGGGAATGGGCAGTTTTCAGCGCGTCAGCCCCGAACGTATTATGCCCTTCGCCCTTACCACCGGCATTTTGCTGCTATTGTCGCTTCCCCTGGTCAAGAGCCTCAACCTTATGCTTCTTGGCGACAGCTATGCCCGCAATCTGGGCCTGAATCTCAAGCGCTCCCGTCTGTTGGTTATTGCCAGTTCCGGAATGCTCTGTGCTATTACTACCGCCTATTGTGGTCCTATTGCTTTCCTGGGACTGGCTGTGCCGCATCTCAGTCGGGGAATTATAGGCACCAGCGATCATCGCTTCCTTCTTCCCTTCTCGCTTCTCTCAGGTGCTGTCCTGGCGCTTCTGTGCCACCTTATAGCCCGACTTCCGGGGTTCGAGGGTGCCCTGCCCGTAAATAGCGTTACCGCCCTCATCGGAGCCCCCGTTGTCTGCTGGGTACTGTTCAGAAGGAAGTAAAAATCATTTTCCAGATGACTTTATGTGTGAAGGACATGGGTGCAGGGTTATGTGCCGTCACTAAGTTGAAGACGTTTCTCTCCCGGGGAAACGGCATTAATACGTCAGTCCAAAGGCCCAGAGAGGGATGATATTACCTGAGCCGTATTCTATATTATCTTTGACTACATAGCCTTCCTGAGCCTGTGATATCTGTTTCTTCCCTTTGTTTTTCCCACCTACCTCAAAAGTTTTACCATCAATCTCGAAATCGCTGATTCTGGAACTAATGACATCTGTGGTAACTCTCATCTGGTTATAGAAGAAAGTTTCCCGAATGTTGCCCGTATCTGTAGAATCATTTCCCAGCAGGTGGGCAAGGGTCGCATTATCCAGATATACCTTCTCTACTTTTCCTATTCCTCTGATACCGCCTGTGTCGTCACGAAGCTGTCCTATCATCCCTGCCTGCTCCATATAAAGAAAATAGTCAGGTAAAATATTCCTGCTCACAGCGATAATCGTTGCCAGTGAATCCATAACGGGTTTGAATGGCACACTTTTAGCAATGACGGCCAGTAGTTTCTTTAGTTTTCTGCCTGTAGAAGCGTTCATGTTGGCAAATTGCGGTATGTCCACTTCCATTGTCTGGTTTACTACCTGGCGTAGTTTTATCTCAAAGTCACTTTCTGAGGCAAAAGGATAGTACCCCCTTAGCAGATAGTCATGGAATAATGGTAACGGATGACTGATGCCTTCAATTCGTGCTTTCTGCTCCAGAATCTCCTTGAGTGTATAGCGTGGCACTTCTATTTTGTGGAATAGCTGTAGATATTCTCTGAATGACAGTCCTTGCATCTCAAAAATGGGGGCACGCCTACTCAGGTCCGCCTGGCCTTTATAAATATTAAGTACGGACGAACCTGTAAAGCCGACCTTTAAGTCTGGATGTGAATCATATATCTGCTTCAGTTCCCTGGACCAGTTCTCATACTTGTGAATCTCATCAATGAATAGTTGCTCGCCCCCTTCCTTTGTGAATTCGTCAGCGGTATCGACTAATGTATGTGAGGCGAAGTACAGGTGGTCGGCACTTACATAGAATAATTTCCTGGAGTCTCTGTTTTCTCTTATATACTGTAGTATAAGTGTTGACTTTCCAATACCACGGGGACCTACAAGTCCGAACATGCGGGAATTCCAACTGATTTTATCAAACATATAACGGTGAAAGGTGGTTGTTGTCTGATTCAACTGCCCCTCCATAAATTCTGTTAGTGATGTATCCATATCCGCTTTTATTTTATTTCTGGCTGCAAATATAGATAAATTGCACTAAAGTTGTGCAAATTATTGCATAAAATGCACTATTATAGTGCAAATTGCAAAGGCGGATTGCTCTTTTTCCCCGGTTTTGGGGTGATGGAAAAGGAGAGCACAAGTGTATAACTATCCTCTTGCTCCTTGCCCCTTGCCCCTAAAAGGAAGCGCAGCTTCCGAAACTTAAATACATTATTATAGCCATACGAGGCGGCATGTATGACTCAGGTATATACTGGTGAGCTGGATTTTAAGCGCAAAAACATACATTCTCTAGAGAATTGAGATATTTTTCTAGAGAAGATGACTTTTCGCCGTCTTCTGCACAATTCTTCCTGCGATTTTTCATAGAAAAGCCTACATGCCTACACAAAATCGCGTAGAAGACCGATGGTTATCGGGATTTATGCGTCCGTAAGCCTACACAAAGCCTACACGATGCCTACATAAGCCTACATGGTTTTGGGGCTTTACAGCGTGTTAACAAGAATCATTTAACGCATTTGCAAGTTTTATGCTTCCTGCATAGAGGAAAATTCTCTAGAGAATTTTGTGGTATTCAGGTTGATTAGCAATCGTTTGCACGTTGATTAGCAGAAAATTCTCTAGAGAATTTCAGAACAATCAATAGGCATATGTTTTACAAACAGGCCAAAAGCCTAACCCCAACAGCCTCACCCCGGCCCTCTCCTAAGGAGAGGGAGAATCGTTGAGCAGTTAGCGAGTTCCCGTTCCCGTTCCCGTTGACGTTGACGTTAACAATGTAGGCATCGTGTAGGCTTAGTGTAGGCTTTGTGTAGGCTTGCGAAAGCGAGAAACGCGATAACCATCGGGGCTGAATGGCAAAATCGTGTAGGCATGTAGGCTGATATGCCATTTTTGAAAAATAATTTTGACTCAGAATACAAGATATGTCTCCGACCCTGTCGGTTGGAGTAAGGCTGAAAGTGGGGGCAGGCATATTTCTGTAAGAGTTCCACCGTCTTCGGAAAACAGGTACGCGAGCCTGCGTTTGCAGCCCCCTCGAGGTTACACATGTACACTCGAGGGGGCTGCACGTGCAACCTCCGGAGACTGCAAAACAGGGCTTTACCAGATGTCCTCGGGCTCTATGGGGTTGTCATAGATTTCCTTGGCACACCATTCCAGATAATCCATGTACATTTCTGTACGGCTGTTGTCCAGCACGGATTTCAGACGCAGGTAGTAGGTCTTGTCAGGATCCAGTGTCTGGCGCACCAGGATGTGGCGCAGGTTGTTGGGGCTTCCTGTGCGGCAGGGGCCGGAACTGTTCTGGATGCTCATTTCGCCCCTCATGCGGTTGTTGTTACGCATGTGCTTGTCCACCTCTATATTATGGAAGTCATCCTCGGTATCCGCCTCGTAGCCATAGTAGGGGTCAGTACCGGCCTTTCGCAGGTCAATGGGAATGCCGGTAGGTGCCAGCCGTTCTTTGTCATGGCCGAAGTAGAACTGTACAATACCACGGTCTCCGTTGGGCAGGACGCGGTAGCGCAGCTCATAGGTGCCGCGCCGGGGTACGGGCGGCAGCTTGATGGTAATCTCGTAATGTCCTACAGCCTTCAGCTCGTCCTCCTGATTGTTGCACCAGTTGTACTGGTAGGCATTCAGATACACGAACTGGGTCTCGTTGTTCATATCCATATTGTCCAGATACCGGTATGTGGTGTTGGGTGGGAAGTGTACGAACTGGTCGCGCGGGTCATAGCTCTCCTTCTTGCGCAGGTCATTTGACATGGCCTCGGGGAACAGACTCATGGCATCAAAGCGTATGCGTCCCTTGGCCAGGTTCTCGCGTACCTCGTCGGTATAGGATAGCGGTTTGTCAATGGCATAGATCATACCGTTCAGGGCCTGGTAGGTGAGTACGTTGTCCGAGTAGTTGTCTATGTGGTTACCTACTTTGTCCGGGTCGCAGGACAATTCATGGTACGTTCCCCTTCTGCCATTGTCCAGGGTGGGGAAACGGTTCAGGTAAACACCGTTGCTCTCCTTGCTCTCGAAGATTTTCAGGAGGCGGCGCTTGCCCATGGTGGCATAGAACTCATACACGGGGATGGTAAGCTGTTTCTGGGACTGGTTGTAACCGTACTCGTTCACATGGAATACCAGGCGGTTGGCTGCTATGCGCATGGGCAGCACATGGTAGGTGAACCATTGGTTCAGCAGGTTGTCGGGCGAAGTCCAGTCCTCATTGGCCTCGAATACGTCGTCCCTGCTGTACTGCCGGTTCTTCAGGATCCACTGCTGTATGTCGTTACAGGTGATGTCAGCGGGCTCCTTACCTATCTCCCTGCGCCAGAAGTCGTCGGTCTCGGCAAACAGGGTGAATCCGTAGTAGCGGTGCCGGGGTGCACAGGCAGGGGCGGTGTTGCCGCTCTTGAAGGTCCAGCCTACCGCCTGACCGTCATAGTCCGGAATCCGTCCGCTCAGGTACATCTCGCGGTATTTGTTGTCCTCCACAACGCTGAAGGTATCCCTTAATCCGCAGGCCAGTGCCAGACGGGCGGCTACCATGAATCCTTCCTTCCGGTTATCCAGGATATCGGCCAGCATGTCGGCCATGGTAAGGTCCCGGGGGGCTATCACTTTCTCCATCTGGTGCAGTACACCGTTGATGGCGGGTATATCGCGGTTCTTGATGCTGATGGGGCAGTCATAGTTGATGTACAGACTGTCAGGGTACTGATCAACATAGCGGACGGTCAGCTTGCGGTCCTTCATATTGCCCAGCTGCAGCTCGCCGTTGTTCTGTGTGGGGAAGGTGTGGGTCTCATAGCTCAGGAAGTCGCCGCCGTCAATGATGCTGCTATAGGCTACGACCTTACGGATGGAGTCGCGTACATGATCCAGGGTGAATGCGTCCCATGTGGGCTCTGTTATCAGTCCTTCGTCCACCAGGCTCTGCAGGTACCTGTGCATGGCCTGGTTGGTGGGGGCGAATACGGTGTAATTGCCGCGTGCCGTCAGCAGCTGGTAAATGGTGGATTTGCTTACTTCACTGACGGGTGTGTTCTTGAGTACGTCCAGATACTCGGAGTAGGTGTCGCTGTGTTTCTCCATATAGGAAATCAGCGTCTCCTCCTTGAAAACGTACCGTGCGGTGTCATCCACTTTTTCTGAACAGCCTACAACTGTCAAGACAACAGATACAAGGACACAGGAAAAAAAACTGTACTTTTTCATTGCGTTTTTCTGAATTCGGGATTTTGAATAGTGTTTCAGAATTAAGTGTTACTCTTCCAAGGGCCGTTGAACTATTCCCATGGTTTTCAAGCGGTCCACATGCTTCAGCAGCCGCGGATAGAATTTGTTCCAGTCCTGCTGGCTGTTAGGGGTCCAAGCCTTCTCGGCCAGAGCCAGTGCCCGTGGGAATACCATGTACTGCATCTGGGCCTCGGTGGGGATGCGTTCGCACCAGATGTTGCCCTGCATACCCTTGATCAGTCTCAGCTGCTCTGCACTTAGGCCGGTGGGTACTATGTCACCGGTATAAAGTTTCTGTAGTGTGCTGTCATTCTGAGCATAGTCGAAATAACAGAATGTGAAGGGGCAGAGTATAACCTCGTTGCCGCCGCTGGTAGAGCGCTGTACCACATCAGTATGGTCGCCGCGCCACCAGTTCACTGTGGCTGACTTGCTGACACCGCCTTCCAGAATCTCGTCCCATCCGATGAGTTTCTTGCCGTTCTCATTGAAGTACTTCTCCATGGTGCAGGTGAACCAGGACTGCAGCTCGGCCTCGTTCTTCAGCCCCTGGTCCTGTATGCGCTTCTGGCAGTCGGGGCATTTCCTCCAGGCTGAGCGGTTTACCTCATCGCCTCCAATCTCAACGTACTCGTTGGGGAAGAGCTGGAAGATTTCCTTATAGACATTGCGGCAGAATTCCAGCGAGGTGTCCTTCCCTACGCAGATGGGATCGCGTCCGTCGCCCGAACAGGAGAGCCAGGGGTAGCACTTGGTAGCGGCGTAGCTATGGCCGGGCACATCAAATTCCGGTATGATGTCTATGCCCCTTACCAGTGCATACTGTACCAGTTCTCTGACCTCATCCTGGGTGTAGAACCCTCCATATTGCAGTCTTCCGTCCTTGACGCGGGTGAATTCTCCCGTCATGGGCACTTTCATACATGGGTTGTTATCCTTCACAGCTATCTCGTTGCAGCGCCTGTCCCAATGCTCGTCCTCGGGGAACCGGAAGGCGCCCTCGCTGGTCAGCAGGGGGTATTGCCTGATCTCCAGTCGCCATCCCTGCGAGTCCACCAGGTGCCAGTGGAATTTGCTGAACTTATACAATGCCATAACATCCAGGAAACGCTTGGTCTCCTCGATAGTGAAGAAATGGCGTACGGGGTCAAGCATCATGCCGCGCCACTCAAAGTTGGGGGCATCCTCAATCTCTACGGCCGGTACCCTCCATGTAACGTATGGCTGCAGTGTGGTCTCTTCTATCTGGCAAGGCAGAAGCTGGCGCAATGTGGCTATGCCGTGGACAATGCCGCGGTAACCGGCTGCCTCGATGAGGACTCCGTTCTCGGATGCTGTGAGTGTGTAGCCTTCGGCGCCTGCCTGGCATTTGGGATTCAGACTCAGGATGATGTCAGCCTTCTTACCCTTGCTGACGGGCAGGCTGTATCCTGTGGCAGGCTGAAGTTTCTCCTGCAGGTATGCTGCTGCAGGCTGCAGGCTTTTGTGGTTATAGGCAATGGTTGCATTGCGTCTTATCACAAAGGAGCCGGCTTTTTCCGTTACACGGGTGGGTTGGGGGATGATGTTGACTTCTGCCATCAGTGACAGGGGCATAAGCAACAGCATCAGGAGATGTGTTTTTATCTTCTTCATATAATGTTAAATATAAGGTTTCAACAAATTTTGAATACAAAATTACAACTTAGCGGGAAAAAAGCAAAGAGATGGGATTATTTTTTTCTTATGAAACAAACTTTTGATTATAAATCCTGCATTTTCCGTTTTACCAGATTGGTGAACTCGTAATTCTTAAGGCCCCATTGCGGCGCTATCACGTATTCGGGAGGACTCTGGCTGACAAAGCGTTCCAGTACCAGTGTGGCGGGCAGGTGGGTGATATACTCCAACACCAGGTCAATGTACTGCTCTGCCGTGGGTACGGTCCAGGGATGCCGTGCGTATTCTTCGGCCAGGGCGGTGCCCCGGATAATCTGCAGTTGATGAAGCTTCAGCGTTGTCAGGGGAAGGCGGGCTATCTCATCGGCCTGGCGCATCAGTTCTTCACGGCTTTCCCATGGGAATCCCAGGATAATGTGGGCTCCTACGCGGATGCCGCAGGCTGCTGTCTGACGGATGACCTGGGCCGAGCATGCGAAGGTGTGGCCCCGGTTGATGCGCTTCAGGGTCTCCTCATTGGCGCTCTCTATACCGTATTCTATTATCAGGAAGGTGCGGCGGTTCAGCTCGGTCAGGTACTGCAGCAGGGCAGGGGGCATACAGTCCGGCCTGGTACCGATGACCAATCCCACCACATCGGGTACCCGCAGCGCTTCCTCGTACAGTTCCCTCAGGTGTTCCAGCTGGCCGTAGGTGTTAGTGTAGGCCTGAAAGTATGCCAGGTACTTCATGCTGGGATACTTACGGGCAAAGAACTGCTTGCCCTCCTCTAACTGCCGGGTTATGCTCTTGCCGGGTTGGCAGTAGGCGGGGTTGAAGGTTTGGTTGTTGCAGAAGGTGCAGCCGCCGTAGCCGATTGTACCGTCTCTGTTGGGACAGGTAAAACCGGCGTTGACGGAGATCTTCTGGACCTTCGTACCCAGTTGTTCTTGCAGCCAGGGACCGAACTCAATGTATTTCATACCACAAAAATACATAAAAAAGGTAACTTTCTTTGCGCTACGCCTCTTTTTTTTGTATTTTTGCATTCCAAAAAACAAGATTGCATGAAGCGTTTACTTTTTTTTATAGCTGTTCTTAGTGTATGCTGCGGTTTGCGGGCAGCCGGTGAAATCCAACTTACTGACCTCTGCCGTGGGGCTTATTATTCCAGGCAGATTTATGGTGTGAACCCCCTTCTTGACGGCGAGAGCTATAGTCAGATGATTGACGGCGGCAAGAAGATTGTGCGTAAGAGTTTCCGTACCGGTGAGCAGACGGATGTGATCTTTGATGCGGATAATATCAAGACCCGTATCCAGTTGCCGCATATTGACGGTTATATCATGAGCCCCAATGAGCAGAATATCCTCTTGCGTACCGAGACCAAAAACATCTATCGTCACAGCCGTACGGCCCAGTATTATATATATAATGTAAAGAACCGCACCGTAGCCCGTCTGAGCGACGGCGGTCCCCAGGAGGTTCCCCTGTGGAGCCGTGACGGCAATATGGTAGCCTTTGTGCGTGAGGGCAATCTGTTCCTGGTGAAGCTTCTTTTCAACAACAGCGAGAGCCAGATTACCAAGGACGGCAAGTTCAATGAGGTGATAAACGGCAAGCCCGACTGGGTGAACGAGGAGGAGTTCTCCTTTAACCGTGCCTTTGACTTCAACGAGGACAACACCATGATAGCCTGGATACGGTATGACGAGACTCAGGTGCCTATGTTCAGTTTCCCCTGGTATAGAGGTATGAGTCCTGAGCTGAAGGAATATGCCGCTTATCCCGGTTCATACGATTACAAGTATCCCATTGCCGGTGCCCGCAACAGCGTGGTAAGTGTACACAGTTTTGACATCAAGAGCCGTGTGATACGTAAGATGCAGCTGCCCATTCCCGAGGACGGATATGTGCCCCGCATCTTTTTTACCAGGGATCCTGAGAAGCTGCTGATCCTGACCAATAACCGTCATCAGGACTGTCTGGACATCTATCTGGCTAATCCCCGCAGTACTGAATGCCGCGTGATTGTACGTGAGCAGGCTGAGAAATACATTCCCGAGGAGGTTTACAAGAGCTTTCAGGTGCAGGATGACGGCTTTATCATGATGAGTGAGCGCAGCGGCTTCAATCATCTGTACCTGTATGACCTGACCGGTACTATGCGCCGCCAGCTTACCAAGGGCGAATTCGTGGTGACGGACTTCTACGGCTATGATGCCAAGTCGGGCACTGTCTATTATGCCGGTACTGAGGAGAGTCCGCTCTGCCGTGCCGTCTATAAGGCTGATGCTAAGGGCAAGGTTACCAGGCTCAGCCAGGAACGCGGTACCAACCGGGCAACCTTCAGTCGCGGACTGCGTTACTATATGAATGTGTACAGCAACCTGAATACTCCCCATGTCACTACACTATGCGATGCTAACGGCAAGACGCTGAAGATATTGGAGGATAATGCTGAACTGAGACAGAAACTCTCAGCCCTGAAGTTGGGCGAACGCCGGTTCTTTACCTTCAGGACGCAGGACGGGGTAGAGCTGAACGGCTTTATGGTACTGCCTGCCGATTTCTCCCAGAATAAGAAGTACCCGGTGGTGATGCACCAGTACAGCGGTCCCGGCAGTCAGCAGGTAGTGGACAGCTGGAATGCCGGCAATATGGGCGGAACGCTGTACGAGCAGTATCTCTGCCAGCAGGGATTCATCTGTGTATGTGTGGACGGAAGGGGAACAGGCGGACGCGGCCGTGACTTTGAGCAGTGCACCTATCTGAGGCTGGGTCAGCTGGAAAGCCGTGATCAGGTAGAGACTGCCCTGTATCTGGGCACCTTACCCTATGTTGACAAGGACCGTATCGGTATCTGGGGCTGGAGCTTTGGAGGTTTCAATACCCTGATGAGCATGAGCGAGGGCCGTCCGGTATTTGCTGCCGGCGTAGCCGTAGCACCTCCTACTGACTGGCGTTATTATGACTCGGTATATACCGAGCGCTATATGCGGACTCCCAAGGAGAATGCCGAGGGCTATGATGTAAGCCCCATAGGCAGGGCCGGCCAGTTGCATGGCCATCTGCTTATCTGCCAGGGTACGGCTGACGATAACGTGCACTACCGTAATGTTGCCGAATATACCGAGGCGTTGGTTCAGGCCGACAAGGATTTCCGCCAGCTGACCTATACCAATCGCAACCACGGCATCAGCGGTGGCAATACCCGAGTGCATCTGTTTCGCCAGATTACACAGCACTTTAAGCAATATCTGCAATAGGGAAACGTTTTTTAGGGCAAATTAGTTCCTTATTTCCCTTATTTATTGTATCTTTGCATCGCCTTAGGGCGAAACGGTCCCGTAGCTTAGCTGTATAGAGCGTCAGATTCCGGTTCTGAAGGTCGAGGGTTAGAATCCCTCCGGGATCACGAAAAGGAAAAAGAATCTCCGAAGATGAAAGTTTACTTTCAAACCTTCGGAGATTCTTTTTTCCTTTCGTTGGATGGCTTGCGCCAGCCAACGGGATGGACGCAGTCAATCCTTCGGGATTTGGATGGCTTGCGCCAGTTGGTATTTTATTTTCCTACGCTGATGTAGTAGCGGGGGCCTGCCAGGAAGTAGTTCATATAAGCCTCGGCACGCGATACGGCGGTCTGCAGGTCTTCCCCTTTGGCCAGATGGGTGGCAATGGCGGATGCCAGGGTGTCACCTGTGCCGTTACGGTCAGTAAGCAGGAGTTTCTTCTTGGGATGGGGAGTCAGGGTGTCAGTATTCCTGTCATAGAGGTAATCTACCAGGTATTTTCCCTCATCCACGCTCTTTACGATAACGGAGCTGCCCCAGTGGCTGAGCCAGCGTAGGTCTGCCTCCACATCTTCCAGCTTGTGTCCCAGCAGAAATTCCGCTTCGCGGAAGTTGGGGGTGATAATGGTAGCCAGGGGGAAGAGCTGTTCCTTATAAGCCCGGATGGCCTCATCGCTTACCAGCTGTTCGCCTGCAAAGTTGACGATAACGGGGTCAATGAGGATGGGTTGTCGGTTGTACTTGCGGAGTACGGCTGCCACTCCGTTTATGATTTCGGCACTGGGCAGTACACCTGTCTTGATGCAGTCGGCTCCGACGGTACTGAGGAAGGATTCTGCCTGAGAGACAATCAGGTCCGTGGGCAGATGATGAATGCCCTTGATGCGGTTAACATCCTCATCTACTATACAGGTGAGTGCTGCCGCAGCCCAGCCGCCGCAGCGTGTGATGGCCTTTATGTCGGCCTGTACTCCGGCGCTGCCCAACGGCTCGCTGCCGGCTATAAGAAATACCTTTCCGGTATTGGTTGATTCAAAATCCATAATTCAAAATTAAACTGTCAACTGTCAACTGTCAACTCGTCAACTAAATTACTCCCATGCTTCCAGGTCTGCATCGGGGAACAAGTCTTTATGGAACACGGGTTCCTTGCCTTCTTTGCGCTGTTTCAGGTAGTCCTGTAGCAGACGGAAGACATATTTGCTCAGCCATACCACGGCAATGAGGTTCAGTGTTGTCATCAGTGCCATGGCCATATCCACAATACTCCATGTCTGCTGCAGGGTCATATATCCGCCCAGCAGGATTGTTATGCCGCTTAGCAGGCGGAATACGAAGAGTGCCCAGTGCTTATGGGTGATGAAGCGGATATTTGTCTCGCCGTAAAAGTAGTTGGCGATGATGGTGCTGAAGGCGAACATGAAGATGGCAGCCACCAGGAACCAGCTGCCGAAACTTCCCAAATGGTGCTCCATGGCCTGCCGGGTGAGAATGATACCGTCATAGTCCTTGGTGTACAGTCCGCTCAGCAGGATGATGAAGGCGGTACAAGTACAGATAACCAGTGTGTCGGTAAAGACTCCGAGGCTTTGCATAAGGCCTTGTGAGACGGGGTGGGCTATGGTGGCTGTGGCTGCGGCATTAGGAGCACTTCCTTCACCTGCCTCGTTGCTGAAAAGTCCTCGTCTGACTCCTTGCATGACGGCTGTGCCGACTGCTCCGCCGGCTGCCTGCTCCCATCCGAAGGCACTGCGTATGATCAGGCTCAGCATGGCGGGAATCTCTGTGATATTGATGAACAGGATATAGATGGCCAGCAGGATATAGCCCATGGCCATGACGGGTACTATCCAGGCACAGAAGCGTGCGATGCGCTGAACGCCGCCGAAGATAATGAGCAGGGTCATTACGGCTATTGACATCGCTACATAATTGACGGGAATGTGGAAGGCATTGCTGATGGCTTCACATAGGGTATTGCTCTGCACCAGCTGGTTGGCCAGTCCGAAGCCGAAGATGATAAGGATGGCAAAGAGGATTCCCATCCAGGGCCGTTTCAGGCCGTACTTCATATAATAGGCCGGGCCGCCATAGAAACTGCTTCTGCCCTGCCGCTTGAAGAGCTGAGCCAGTGTAGCCTCCATGAATGCTGTGCTGGCTCCCAACAGGGCCATTACCCACATCCAGAATACGGCACCGGGGCCTCCTACAAAGATGGCACTGGCCACACCTGCCAGATTACCTGTTCCCACCCGACTGGACAGACTGATGGCAAAAGCCTGGAATGAGGAAATAGTCTTTACCTTCCCGGTATCTCCGAGACTTTCTTTTGTCGGTTTGAACAGGTTGCGCAGCATGGTGGGAAGCATGGTAAACTGCACGGCTCTGAGGTTCCAGGTAAAATACAGGGCGCATCCTACCAGCGTGGTTATCACCACGTAGGTCCATACTGCATCATTTATGGCGTTTAATAATTCGTAATTCATAATTCATAATTAGCGGTTGATAGCCCAGCCATTATTACTGCTTCTTTCTTAAAGCCGTCCACCTTGATGGTCAGCGGGCTGGCGAAGCGGACGTGTCGTACGTGCTCGGTCTCCTCTACGGCGGGCAGCTGGTTCAGCATCTCCTGACGGTAAATTCCGTCGCCGCGGAAGGCATCTATGGTCAGGTAGCATACACCCAGTGAAGTGAGGTTCTGGAAGAAGTGGGTACCCTGGCTGGGGTCCACCTGATAGTTGTCCAGTCCTGCCTCGATGATTATCTGCGAGGCGCTGATGTGGGGCCATTTCACGGGAATGCCCAACCAGGAGTCGCTGCTTCCCCAGCGGCCGGGGCCAATGAGGACGTATGAGGCAGCGGGTTCCTGCAGGAACTTGCGGTTGATGTGCTCAATCTCCTCGGCTATCTCGTAGTTATGACTGGGTGAGTAACCGTCGGTCTTTACATACACAATATCTTTTATATCGGTGAATATTCCCTGCCCGATGGCATTGTGCGAGCGCAGCAGGCAGTCCTCGTCCGGAATCTGGGTGATATCCTCGTTCAGTTCCATGCGGTTGTCCACCATGGGGCGGATCTGCAGCATGTAGAACTCGCCCGTCTTGTCGGCATGCAGGTTAACGGCAAACTCAATTTCCACAGGACGTTTCATTTCATCCTGACCGTACTTGAGCACCTTCTGCATTATCTCAGGAAGGGGGAATACATCGTGTTTCAGTACGCCGGCAAAGGAGATGATCTTGCGGCTCTTCCCTTCGTAATATCCGTCGTAGATGCACTGGTCATACGGGTCGAAGGTCGAGGATATCCATTGCAGGGTACCGTCCTGTTCGGTGTCTCGGACGGGGACTTTGACCAGATTGAATCCGTCATCCACTTTGAATTCCTTATCGCTTTCCTCCTTCTTGGTTCTCAGGGCAAGGATATGTGTCTGTGTATCGCGGAGCGCTGTCTCCATCTCGCTCATCTGCAGTACCTGATGGGGATGGTAGGGGCATACCCGCAGGCTTACGCCACCGTCCACAATGTACTTGCCCAGTCCCATAGCCAGTGAGACGGTTCCCTCTTCGGCCTTCTCGTCACCGATAGGGTAGTAGTTGATGCTGCGGGCCACGCCGCTGATTACGGGATAGAAGCGGTCTCCGTGCTGTTCGCCTACCACTTCTTGCAGGATTACGGCCATCTTCTCCTGATCTATCACATTGCTGGTGGCTGTCATGTAATCCTTGCTTCCCTGATAGAAGACGCTGGCATATACGGCCTTTATGGCACTGGCCAGCATGGAGAGACGCTCGTATTTGTCCGAGCTGTAGGGAATCATATATGTGGTATAGACGCCGGCGAAGGGCTGGTAATGCGAATCCTCCAGCAGACTGCTGCTGCGTATGGCAATAGGCGTACTGACTACCGAGAGGAATGCTTCCAGGTCACCCAGCAGACGCATGGGCAGGCGGGCGCGGAGGAAGTGCTGCAGGATGGTCTCGTCGGGCAGGTCGCTCAGTGCTACCTGATACAGTTCGTTGGTATCCATGAACTCGTCAAAGATATCGGTGCACAGTACAACGGTCTTGGGAATACGCACCTGGGCACCCGGGTACTCGTTCAGGTCGGTATGGCGCATCAGAATGTGGTCGATGAAGGCCAGACCACGGCCCTTTCCGCCCAGGCTGCCGTCACCGATACGCGCGAAGTTGGAGTATTGGTCGAATCGCTCGCGCTGAAATACGGCCACCACGCCCTGGTTCTTCATCCTGCGGTAGGCCACGATGGCATCCAGGATAATCTGGCGGTGCGCATCCACATCCTGCAGGTTCTCCCAAGTGATGTTCTTCAGGAACTCGGAGATGGGGAAAAGGGCGCGGCTTGCCAGCCAGCGGCTTACATTGTTGTGGCTGATATGGTAGAGCAGGCTCCGGGCCGGAACCGTCATGATGTTGTCCTGCAGGTCTTTCAGGTTGTGGATTCTAACCACTTCCTCCATGGTGTCGGGGTTGCGGAAGACGAAATCTCCGAAGCCGAAGAATCGCTGTACGAGATTGCGAAGATCCACGGCCATCTTTTTGGAGTTCTTGTCTATGAAACGTGCGCTGCACCGGTCTGCCAGTACAGCCTTCTCAGACTCTGATGAGTTCAGAATCAGGGGGATGTACGGGTCATTGGCACGGATGGCGCTCAGCAGTTTGAATCCGGCATCCTCATCCTTATCCGAGTCGGGAGTCATGGGGAAACGGCAGTCGCTGATAACCCCCAGCGTATTATTGGCGAACCTGCTATACAGAAGCCAGGCTTCCTCGTAGTTGCGGGCCAGCACAATCTTCGGGCGGCCACGCATGCGCAGTGTCTCCAATGAGGTGTTCAGGGCTTCTGTGGCAAACTCCAGGCTCTGCTGCAGGACGAAGTTATACAGGCTGGGCAGGATGCTGCTGTAGAAGCGGATGCTGTCCTCTACTACCAGAATCATCTGTACGCCTGCACTCTGGATGTCGTGCTCCAGGTTCATGCGGTCCTCCATCAGTTTGATGATGGACAGCAACAGCTCGGTATTGCCCAGCCAGCAGAACACGTATTCAAAGACGGAAAGGTCCTCGTTCTGCATACGCTTTGTGATACCATGGCTGAACGGGGTCAGTACCACGATGGGGATGGAGGTGTAGATCTGCTTGATGGAGCGGGCGATGTCAAAGACACTGTTGTCCTCGGCGGCAGGCATACATATCACCAGGTCTATGTTGCCGCCGGCCATCTGCCTTTCGGCCTCCTCTTTGCTGGCTACCTGGATGAATCGGGGAGGGAACCTTAGTCCCAGACGTGCATATTCCGAGAAGATCTTCTCATCCACACGACCGTCATCCTCCAGCATGAAAGCATCATAGGGGTTGGCTATCAGCAGTACGTTACAGATGCGGTTCAGCATCAAATCTACAAACGAGGTATCTTTCAGTTGCATATCTCTGTACTTTTGTCTGCAAAATTATAAAAAATAATGTGAAACGTAAAATGATTGGATGAAAATTAAAATGGTGAGCCTCAGTCCGGCATCCCGCCAGACTGAGGCTCCTCAAATATATTAGCTATGGTTGAATTAGTCGAACCTAACCTTTACACAATGCCCTGGGCCATCATAGCCTTAGCAACCTTCATGAATCCGGCTACATTGGCACCCTTTACGTAGTTAACGTAACCGTCGGCCTCTGTACCGTACTTCACGCAGTTCTCGTGGATGTTCTCCATAATCCAGAGCAGTTTGGCGTCAACTTCCTCGGCTGACCAGCTCAGACGCTCTGAGTTCTGTGACATCTCCAGACCTGATACTGATACACCGCCGGCGTTGCTTGCCTTGCCGGGAGAGTACAGGATCTTAGCCTGCTGGAATACCTTGATAGCCTCAGGAGTGGTAGGCATGTTGGCGCCTTCTGCGACAGCGATAACACCGTTGGCAACCAGAGCCTTGGCCTGCTCCTCGTTCAGCTCGTTCTGAGTAGCGCAGGGCAGAGCGATGTCAGCCTTCTCGAACCAGGGCTTAGCACCGTCGCCTACGTACTTGGCTGTAGGATACTTGTCAACATATTCCTTGATACGGCCGCGGTAAACCTGCTTCAGCTCCATAATGTAATCCAACTTGGCACGGTCAATGCCGTCGGGATCGTAGATATAACCGTCAGAGTCAGACATGGTCATTACCTTGCCACCCAGCTGCAGTACTTTCTCGGCAGCATACTGGGCAACGTTACCGGCACCTGAAATCAGTACCTTCTTGCCCTCGATGGTGTCACCCTTGGTCTTCAGCATGGCACGCAGGAAGTAAACTGTACCGTAACCGGTAGCCTCGGGACGGATCAGTGAACCGCCGAACTCGATGCCCTTACCTGTCAGCACACCGCTGTACTCGCGGGTGAGTTTCTTGTACATACCGAACATGTAGCCAACCTCACGACCGCCTACGCCGATGTCACCGGCGGGTACATCCGTGTCGGGACCGATGTGACGTGTCAGTTCCAGCATGAAAGCCTGGCAGAAACGCATTACCTCAGCGTTGCTCTTACCGCGGGGAGAGAAGTCGGAACCGCCCTTGCCACCACCCATGGGAAGTGTGGTCAGTGAGTTCTTGAAAGTCTGCTCGAAGGCAAGGAACTTCAGAATACCCAGGTTAACGCTCTTGTGGAAACGGATACCGCCCTTGTAGGGACCGATGGCATTGTTGTGCTGGATACGGTAACCCATGTTGGTCTGGATCTGACCCTTGTCGTCCATCCATGTGACACGGAACTGGTAAACTCTGTCGGGAATGCAAAGGCGCTCAATCAAATTTACTTTGTCGAACTCGGGGTGCTTGTTGTACTCTTCTTCGATAGTTCCAAGTACCTCTTCTACTGCCTGGTGATACTCAGGTTCGTTGGGGAAGCGTCTTTTAAGATCTTCCAAGACTTTTTTTGCGTCCATTCTGAATTGGTTTTAACTGATATTATTGTTGTTTGTTATCTTTTCGAGTGCAAAATTACATAAAATCTTATATTATGCAAACTATTTGTAAGAAAAAATGCCTTTATTTCTTCAAATAGTAATTTTTACCCGTCGTAAGCCAGGGTAAATATGCTGATTTCCGCACTCGGGTCAGCCGCCAATAAGGCCTGGGCGCAGTTCCCTATCGTGGCTCCGGTAGTCAACACGTCATCTACCAGCAAGATGCGTTTTCCCCTCCAGTTTTCCGGGATGAAGGCCTCGTACTTTCCTGAGGTATTCTCATGCCGTGCCGTCCTGTCCAGCCTTGTCTGCGAGGTTCCGCTTTGTTTCTTTACCAGGAAGTCCTGTACGGGCAGCTGCATGATTCTTCCCATTCCCCTGGCTATCAGTTCGGCCTGATTGTACCCTCTTCTTTTTCTTCTCCTGCTGTCTGATGGAACCGGTACAATTACATCCGCCTTTCCCGCCAGGCCGAAACGGGCTGTTTCGGTGGCCGCCCATTCTCCCATCCTGATGCCCAGCTGTTCTCCTCCCTTGTATTTTATCCTGATGATGATATTGTGGAAGTCGGACTGGTGTCTGTAATATAATAAGGTAGCACCGTATTGTATGGGGGCAAAGTTCCATACCTTTCTCAGGGGTTCGTTGTCCCCGATGCTTCTGATCGGGTAGCGCGGCAGGCGGACAGAGCAGGATGCGCACAGATACTGCTCGGCTGGTTCCAGCGTCAGGCCGCACACCACGCATCTGCGCGGCAGCAGAATATTGCATAAATCGGCAATCAGGCTCATGTTGTAAATTGTTTAAGTATCGGAAGTTAAAATGGAAGTAAAATTGGAAGTTAACTCGCTGCGCTCGTGGAAGTTATAAAAGGACAATACCATATATGCAGCCAGCATCCAATACTATCGTCCAGCCAGCATCGCTGGCTTAACTCCCTGCGCACAGCGCATAACTTCCTCTTTTAACTTCCTCTTTTAACTTCCTTTATAACTTCCTTTATAACTTCCTTTATAACTTCCTTTTTAACTTCTTTTTTTTAACTTCTCTTTCAACTTCCGAAAGTTGAATTAAAAAAAAGAGCGCTCGGATTATTCCGGGCGCTCTTAGGAATATTTGACTGGTCAGTTATTCAGTGGGGAAGGGGAGATACCAGTTCTGCCTGTTCAGCAGGATGTTGTACATCTTCATGTCCATGGTTCCGCTACGCTTTGCCACGTGCTTAGCCAGGAAACTGTTGTCACCGCGACGGATGGCTACACGGGCCAGATCTGAGAATCGGCAGCCCTCAAAGGCCAGTTCCAATGCATCCTCATCAATAATCAGGTCTTCTACAGCCTCCTTAACCCATTCGGGATCAATTGATTTCTCCGGATCCTGGCCGTAAATCTGATCCTTGGTTACTGTTACACCGTGGTTCTCCTTAATCTTTTTGGTAACCATGTCAACGTAATTGTATGAGCTCTGCTGCTCGGTATCACCGGGTCTGAGGATACCGCAACCGCGCTGGTGTACACCAATGGTCAGGTAATCTTCAGTCTTGGAAGCGCCGGGCACATTCTCAGGGTCTCTGCTATAGAAACCATAGTTACTGAAGGTCTCTCTCTTATAGTCGGCATAAATAGTCGGGGAGTAGCCACGCAGGTTTACCTGGGTGGTAAAGGTCAGCCAGGGTCTGGCTGTGGCTTTCTCTATCTCTCTGCGATCCAGGTACCAGCATGCCTTCTGGATACCGAATGCGGGATAGTTGTTGAAACGCTTCACATAGAATTTTACGTTCTTGATGTCTTTCTCAAGGTCGAATGTCCTGGCTTCTATAGGAGTTCCGCCTGGTTCCATGTTAGCGTTTATGGAATCGGCCTGTGCCTGCCAGATGCTGTCAACGTATGTTACCAGTTCTGCAAAGGTGCTGATCTTCTTGCCTTCCTCTACCACTGACCCCCATTTGTAAGTGGTGTCGGCAGTTTCCTCGATGTAGCAATACAGGCTGTCCTGTGCACCGAAGTCAATATCCACACCTTCCTGATATGAGAAAGCCTTATTGTAGTCGTCTTCGGTTACCGCACTGGGGAACCAATGGCTATGGTCACTCACAAGACCTGTCTTCAGTATGGCAAATGCATAGCTGGGGAATCCGGCACGGTTGATAGCCTCGGCATAGCGCAACCAGATGGTTGACTTTCGGTAAATCAGGGGATATACTGTGCTGAATCCTGACGGGCACTGTTTGTTGACCAGTTTGCCGTACTGGGTGTTGTCTCCTACAGGAAGGCTGTATTGTGAGCTTCTGGGATTACCTACAGTTCCCATTGTGCGGTATATCCATGAACGGCGTGCGTCACCTACGCCGGGCAGGGTAATCAGCTCCATTGTGCTTTCGTCGGATGTCTGTCCGATGTAGCATTCATAATTCTGGCTGTCGCACAATGCCTCATAGCCCTTGCTGGGAATCAGCTCACGACGGTATCCGTTGGTATAGTAATCCAGGCTGACGGATGAGCTGGCCTGGTCTCCGCTACCGCTTGAATGCAGTGTTGCCTCAAAACCGAACAGACGGTTGATGTCTGTAAATACCTTTCCTTCCAGTTTACCGGTGTTGCTGGGAATACAGGTGATGGCTTCATTACGGTAGCGGCCGCGTAAATATGAATTTCCCGTTTCATTGTAGGGAACTCCGGTGTGTGCGTACTGAGGTTCGTCGGACTGTGTCTCAACATCACCGGTGCTATAGTAGCTGGTGGTTTCCAGAGGACCGCAGAATTTGCTGTTCAGGAAGTTGTAATAGTAACCGGCGGCCTGTGCGCAAGCCTGGTCGTCACCTTTCAGCAGATAGAGGTCACCTAACACTACGTCTATCGGGAACATCACACGCATACTGTGACAGATATTCTTATAGCTTCCGTACTGTGGATACTTGTCCTCACCGAACATTTTCTCCAGTATCACATTCACGCTGTCCAGCTGGGGACCCAGATATTCTGCCAGTGTGGTGGCATTAACCTTCTTGTCGCTCTTTACAAAGTTGTCGATCTCATCGGTGGTAAGCAGCGGCTTGGTGTAGAAGGGCACTTCGCCGTAGGCGTATATAAGCTGCATGTACACCCATGCGCGGATTGCCATTACCTGAGCATACTCACGCAGCATGTAGCTGCTTCCCTGGCCGGTTGATACCTTTCTGGCTGTATCGCACATGGCTATGTAGGCATTACAGCTGTTGATTACGTGGTAGTAGTCACTTACCTTAAGGTAAGCGCATGCTCCGTCCTTGTACTTGTCCTCGTATCCGTTCTTACCGAAATTGATGATGGCCGCAATGGTGTCGCTGACGTACGAGGTACCATCTACCAGGTCGCCGCGGCACTCATTGAGAATCACATATCGTTCTGCCACATTCTGCAGAGACTTTATGATACCCCAATAGGAGTACAGGGTATCCTGTGCCACTTCATAGGCGTGGCGTTCACTGTCTGGGGTCAGCATATCCTGGCATGACGTATTAACCATACCCAGTGTCATGCAGCAGATAAGCAGGCTTATAATTGATTTCTTTTTCATAATCTAATATTCTTCTGATTACAGGTTGATGGTTACACCTAAGTTGAAATTACGGCCGCGTGGAATAAGGCCAGTATCAATACCCTGATAGAGTGCGCCGTTGTGACTGCTCATCTCGGGATCTGTTCCCAGGTACTTGGTCAGGGTGAACAGATTATTGGCCTCACCCCATACTTTCAGTCCGAACAGCCAGCTGTTAGAATAGGGAACCTTGTAGGTAAGGCGTACATTCTTCAGTTTCAGGTAGCTGCCGTCCTCAATCCAGCGATCAGACATACGCTCGTTGTTACGCCATCCCTCAGAGTTCTTGTAGCAGGCACGGGGCATATCGGTTACCTGGCCTTCGTAGGTCCATCGACGCAGGGCTGCGGTTGTCTGGTTATAGGTGGTGTTCAGGCCTTCAATCCTTGAACGCTGGTAATTGTAGATGTCATTGCCAAGGCTGTATTTGAAGTTCACATCCAGGCGGAGGTTCTTCCAGGTAAGGCTTGAGAAGATGTTACCATAGATATCGGGGTGGGGATTGCCTACCACTACCTTGTCGGCATTGTCAATGACACCGTCACCGTTCTGGTCCACGAAGATTACGTCACCGGCCTGGAAGTTGGCGTACTTCTTGCTCTCATCGGCAATACCGGTAGGATACTTCAGATAGCCCAATGCTCCGGCCTTGCTTGCCTGCTCGTCATCCTTGAACACACCGTTTGTCTGCCATCCGTAGAAGCTGCCTACGGCATAGCCTACAGCAGTCAGTACGTTGTCCTGGCCATAAACACTGTTGGTATAACCGTGCAGGTACTGAACGTTTCCTCCGTTTACATCGCTAAGAACCATGGTGTTGACCTGGGTACCGGGCAACTCGGTAATCTTGTTGTTGTAGTGTCCCAGTGAGGCACCCATTTCCCACTTCCAGTTCTTGCTGTTTATGATAGCGGCATTGACATTCACTTCCACACCCTTGTTGGTGAGCTGTCCCTCGTTGGTCCAGTATTTGGTCATACCGGCCACGTAGTTCAGGTCCTTCAGGGTCAGCAGGTTGTCTGTCTTATGCCAGAAGATGTCGATTCCTGCCTGCAGGCGGTTGTTCAGGAAGCTGCCCTCCAGGGCCAGGTTCCACTTGGTAGTTGTTTCCCACTGGATACCGCTGTTGGCAATGTTCTTCAGGAACAGACCTACCGTATTCTTGGTAACCTGCTGGCTTTCCCAGTAGGTACGTGATGCGTAGTAGTCCAGATTGTCGTTACCGCTCATGTCAAAACCGGCAGTCAGCTTCAGGTAGTCCACACCCTTTGTGGTGTTGAACCACTTCTCGTTGCTGATAATCCAGCCTAACTGCAGGGACGGGAAGATACCCCAGCTTACACCGAATGCCTTGATGCCGGACTTGGTGTTTGAACCGAAGCGGCTGCTTGCCTGGGCACTTACGGCAAATTCCGCAAAGTAGCGGTTCTTGTAGTTGTAGCCTGCATTCAGGTAATAGGTCATGTCAGACCAGCTGTCATTGATACCGGTATAGTTCACGTAATCCATCTCGGAGTTCATGACAGGCAGTTTGTCATTCTTGTTGTTATATCCGTTGATATTGGTATAACTGTAAGTATAGGTGTTGTAGCGCCATCCTCCGAACACGTCAACCGTATGGGCACCATAGTTCTTGGCCCACTCAATGCGAAGGTCGTTGTTTACGGTTGTTTCCTTCGAGAAGAGGGTCTTCTGCATACTGGTGATATAACCCAGGTCCTTCAGGTAGTAGGGAGTTGTTCCGTTAACGGGCAGATAGTACCTGTCACTGTAACGGTTAATCTGGAAGTTCAGTCGGTCACTGATGGTCAGGGTGGGGGTTACTTCCCACTTGGGACTTACATTGATGTCGATAACGCTGTTCTGGGCATAGTTCTTGATTTTGCCCTCACCGTTTCTGATAATCCAGAAGGGGTTACGCAGTGACTCGTTGATATGCGTACCGTAAATCATGTCGTTGAACTGGAACGGATTCGCAATATAGTTGGAACTGAATTCGGACGCATACTTACCTGACAGTTCACCTGACAGTCTCAGACAGTCTGAAGGATTGATACCGGGGTTGTTCTTGGCAACATTCTCGTCATAGTAATAGGCATAACGGCTGATGAAAGGAGCCTGTACCACGCCCAGTACGTTGGGAGAACCGATGTTCTGCATTGAGTAATCCTCGCTCCAACCCTGGTCCAGCAGGTTATAGCTTACCTGATTGTAGTTGATGTCCAGACCGGTGGTCAGCTTCTTGAATATCTCGATGTCGGTATTGAAGCGGAGACTCAGGCGGTCCATGCCTGTGCCCTTGGCTGTGGCATTGCTGGTGGTATAGCCTAATGACAGGTCATACATACCGACGTCATCACCACCTTCTACGCTTAACTTGTAGTTCTGGGTCATGGCTGTCTCGTAAAGACCGTCCTGCCAGTTCTCGTTGTTGCTGAACACCTTGCGGTAGTAGTTGGCAGGGCTCTTGTCGAGGAACCTGAAGCCGCTGATCGCACTCATGTCCATATTGTCAAGTGAGCTGACAACGTCACTCAGGTAGGCAGAGTACTGGTTGCCGTTCAGCATGCTCAGGGTCTTGGGCATCAGCTCAGCTCCTCCGTAGATGCGCACGTTAATCTTAGTGGCCATGCTCTTGCCGCGCTTGGTCTTGATGATAATCACACCGTTTCCGCCCTTGGCTCCATACAGTGCGGTGGCATTCTTCAGTACCTGGATGGATTCCACGTTATCAGGATCAATGCCGGCCAGCATGTTATTGAAGAAACCTTCATGAGTGGCCATGCGGTCATACTGCGGGTCAATGATGTTGCCGTCCAGGACAATCAGGGGCTGGACGTTGGCATTGATGGAGTTGACGCCGCGAATGGTCATGAAGTTACCGACTCCGGGGGTTCCGTTACGCAGTACCGCATGGATATCACCGGCCAGCTTCCGCTCGATGTCTTCGTCAATGCTGACACTGCTGGTTTCGGTCAGTGTCACCTTTCTCTGTGAGGTAATGGTAGTTCCCTCGGTATAATAGGTATTGAAGTTGACGTCGATGAGTCTTCCGTTGGCCTCTCCGTTCTTTACCGCACACTGCAGGGGGTTGTAACCCTCGGCATATACATATATAGCGTCAGAGAATACGGGAATGTCCAGTGTGTAGGAGCCGTCTTCCTCGGTCAGGGTAGAATACCTTTCCAGACCGAAAGCCTGTACTCGCACACCACCCATGGGCTCGCCGGTCGCATCATCGGTGATGATACCCTTGACGGTTTTCATCTTGTACTGCTTCTCAGGCTTCTTGGCCTTCCGAACTACTACCTCTTCTTCTCCTTCTCCTTCAGTACTCTCCAACTCGTCCTGAGCATATACGCTGGGAATGCTCAAACCGGAAAGCAACAGGAAACACAGACCTGTCTGCAGTGTCTTGTGCATGAATGTATCAAATATTATATTTTTCATCATCTTATTCTTTTACTGAGGGTCGAGACTTGTTACTTCACCGGTTTCTTTGCTTTTCAGAAGAATGCGGTCAATGTAAAGGCCGAAAATGAATCCTTTGGCTACAGTTGTGCTGCCACTACCGCTCTTTTTGGTCGCACCTGTTATCTGCAGGGTAGGATAGGTAAAGCGCAGATTCTTGTAGGAATAGGGGAATTCATAGTCCTTCCATACGGTAATGGTGTCCACCTTGGTACCGTCATACTCAAAGACGGGAGATGAACTGCTGAGGACATCTGCCTTACCCTTGTTGGTATTGTTACGGACCTTGACGGAGAAACTCATTTTTTGGGTGGCTGCGATGGAATCGATGTATGCCTGGTCATGGAATCTCTCCGGAACGGTTTCCGCATCGGAGATTGTAGTGTACCAGTAGGGAACCATAACCACCATGATGTCATACTTGCCGCTCATCACCTCGGCATACTGGCCGGATGTGACAATGTCGGATGTACTGGGCAGGTTTCCTGTCAGGGCAAATTCTATCGTAGGGTTTGTTGTAGCATCCTTAGGTGCGATATAGTAGAAGTCGTTGCGGCTTACCTTTCCGTATCTGTCGGCAATGTATGAGAACTTGTCATTGTTGAACGAGATGGTTCTGGAGCCTGGGCCGGCCTTGTATATATTGGTATTCTTCATCCAATAGACTGTACCCGCATTAGCCTCCACCTCGATGTCGGGATTGTATAATTCCCTTGGGAAAGCCCATTCCGTTGCCTCATAGCCGTAACCGTTACTCATCTTAACCATGTTACCGTTGAAGATACTGGTCTTGTCCCAGGTGTCTGTGGTGCGAAGGGTATCGCCGTAGGTGTTCAGCAGGTATTTGGCTGAGGCTCCCTTGTCCTTGATGAACTCATCTGCCTCCCACAGTTTGCTGCCTGTCTTGGGCTGCTGGCGTACGTTGAATACCAACGGTGTGGTAAGATCCATAAGCATACTCATATTCATCAGCGAGTCAGGATCAGTAATGTTACGTGTAACCACCTTGTTGCTTTCGCTGGCCTCATTCTCGTACTTGTCCTCGTAGAAACTGGGATATTTGTACAGATGGGCAATTTTCTGCTTAATCTTCGCAAACGCCTCGTCGGTGGGCATTACCATAACGAAGGACGAGTCCTCCTGGTTAATGCGTGCACGGAAGCACTCATAGTACATATCCCACTTCTCTCCGCCTGAATTGGGCAGATATCTGGAATTCTCAAACAACAGGTTTCTCTTCCTGTACACACTGTCCACGTACTGGGGCCTTCCGTTCTTGTCAGGCAGACCTTCGATACTGCCTTCCTTGTAGAATTCTGTCGTATCGTTTGATACCACATACTCAGACAACAGGGGCAGTGATGGACTGAACTTCAGGTATTCATAGAAGTTGTAGTGGAAGGGTGCTATTCCCCCAATGGTATGCAGGACACCGTTCATCGCAGGGGTGTTTTTCTCTTTGAGGGGAATTCCCTGAATATTGACGTTCTCACTTTCAGACTTGTCAAATACCAGATTCTTGCCGTTAATCATCTTGATGGTATCTGTGTTGTTGTCTGATACGTTCTTACGCCACAAGGCAATGTGGTTGCCCAGGAACTGCTGCTGAACGTTGTAGCCTTCTGTCTCGCACATGTTCAGCCATTTCTGGTACTCTGTGTCGGGGAAGTCATCGTCTTCAGGTGCCCATACCGTAGCTATCTGGCCGCTCTTCAGAATGTCGGCATATGTCCAGTCTGCTACGGGGTGGGTATCGTCCTTCCAATACTTGGCTGTCTCGGCGATTTTCCTGAACTTGGTCAGCTTGGGATTCTCGCAGATATGCTCCCAAAGTGTTTTGGTAGCGTCAACAGCCTGTGGGTTGTCACCTCCGTTGTATTCGGGGTCAAAGTGATCATCGGAACAGCTGGGGACTGCCATGATGACTGCTCCCAGGGCAATTGCCCCAATGTATTTGTTGAATTTATTGTTAGCCATATTCGATATTTCTTTTTAATTCCTGATATCTATTTCATACAAACTTACTGTTCATATCTTGACTTGTTCCATACAGGATTCTGAAGAATCTCTCCGCGGCTGGCCTTAACCTCTTCATAATAGATTGGACAGTACAGTCCCCAGCGGTTCTTGAATCTGTTATACAGGGTACCGCAGGATTGCTCGCCAACGGAATTCTTCATGAAGTAATATACTACAGCGGCCATACCGGTCTGTCCGTTGCCTACGTAGTTGGCATCACCCTTTACGGCGCCTTCAGGATTCTCGCGCTCATCGGCAGGATCCTTGCTGTTGTCGCTGTAACGCTCTGCCATACGGACCAGGTCAAACCAGCGCTTGCCTTCGCCCAGCAGCTCAATCTGGCGCTGGTTCATTACTGTGGCTACCATCTTGGGAATGGTGGGCAGTGAGATCTTGCTGTTCTTGTTGTTGGGTACAATGTCGGCAGACTGCTTGAAGTTACCTGTAGTCTTGGTTTTGTCTGTAAAGTTCTCCGCAGGCTTCTCATCTGTGTTGTAGTCACAATATGAACGGCGGTTGATGGCGTTCACGATTTTCATGACCTCATCGTCTTTTCCCTTTACACAAGCCAATGCCTCAGCCTTCATCAGCATGACATCGGTGGTGCGGTATATAATCCAGTTGTGGTAATCAATGCTTGATTCAACTTTACCGCTTGAAATCGCACCTAAGATATCCGAAATAAGTTCGAAGTCATTCATCACATATCTGATTTTGCGGGATGTTGACGCTCCTTCAAAAACAATACTGGGATATGAATACTTCAGACAGTAAGATCCGGATTTAGGCTGTGTCTCGTTTATGTAGGTCTGGCAGCCTACCCACAGGCGGGTATCGTATTTCTGGTTCTTCTCGTCGTTGTTGTGGGCATTCTTCATAGCATCCTCTGCTACCTTGAGCTGAGTCTTGTTGGTATATCCGTACAGCAAGTTCACGATTCCGTTTTTCAATCCGTCGCTATTGTTGTACTGCAGCTCCAGAATACTCTCGATACTGTTACCTGTATTGAAGATCAGGTTATGGGCCTCAAGTCTGGGCGCAACGGTAGAGGCGCTTCTGAAATCGTTCTTAATCAGGTCCACATTGTCCAGGTCATAGCTGATTATTTCCGTAGTAGTGCTGAAGGCACCCAGGGTCTTGAAGTAATCCTCCACCTGTCCGTGGTGTTCGCGCAGCGCCTCGTCGGCATACCTGGCTGCTATCATGTAGTCGCCGTTTTCACCCTCATAGGTGTGGGGGATGGAGTCGATGCTGCCATCCTCGCGAACCGCTACCACGGTGTCTTTCTTGATACCGCGTCCCTGGTGCAGTGAGCCGCGCCACAGGTACATGTCGGCCAGCATCGCATAGATAGCCGCATTGGTAATCATACCCTTGGTATCGCTGTTGTTCGCAAAGCTGGTACGTGCCTGTCCGGCCACACTCTCGCAATCCAGGATAATGGAGTCCAGAATCGCCAGCTGGCTGGTGAGTTTGAACTGCCTTACCTGTGTGTCGTTATTGATGGTCTTGGTGGTATAGGGCACATCCTTGAACGCACGAATCAGGTAGAAGTAGTTAAGGGCACGGAGCGCCTTCATTTCAGCACGCATGTAAATCCATTCTGTCGTGGTAAACTGCTTGTCCTTCTCCAATACTTCGGGGCCATGTTCCAGTACCTTGTTACACAGGTTGATGGTGTTGTAAACGCCACCCCAGTCAAATACATTCATACTGGAGTCCGGCATACCGCTCAGAATGTTGCTATAGACATTGTGGGTACCCTGTTCCTCCGTAGGATTGTTCAGCGTGTAAGAGTCAGAACGGAGGTCGCCCCATATAAACATCTTATCTACTGTGTTTGCCATTTGCTTGTAGGCACCGTAACGTACACCGTTAAGGTCATTCATGTCCTCCCAGAAATTCTCCTCAACCACACGGTCTGTAGGATAGATTGTCAGGTAGTCCTCGCATGAGGCCAATCCTACGGCCAGCAACCCGAACAGGCAAGCAGATTTATATATATAATTTATCTTTTTCATCTGTATGTTTTTTTAGAATCCAATCATTAAGTTGCAAGTGAATGACTTCTTTACAGGAGTCTTGCTCTGGTCAACCGCACATTCGAAACCGCCGGGAGACACATCGGGGTCAACTCCCGTATACTTAGACCATACAAACGGATTGTTGAATGAAGCGGACAACTTCATGTTGTTGATATGGTACTTCTTCAGCTTCTTGGCATCGAACTCGTAGTTGAGCTGGATATACTGCATACGCAGATAGTTTCCTTTCTCGATATAGCGGTCGCTCATCAGTGAGTTGTAGCTGTTATAACCTGTTCCGTAGTTGTTAAGGGCACGCGGAATAACAGTCTCGTCACCGTTCTTGCGCCAACGCCATGTGGTGGCAAAGCTCTGGTTGTTGTTGTTGTACATGCTTTCATATTCCATACGGGCCTTGTTGAAAATCATGTTGCCGATACGGAAGTTGAAGCTGGTGTTGATTGAGAACTTGCCGTAATAGAGGGTAATACCGAAACCTCCGTTACACTTGGGGTTGGAACTGCCCAGGTAAACCATATCATAGCGGTCGATCTGACCGTCGTGGTTGATATCCTCGTAGATAGCGTCACCGCCGGAGAACTTCTTGCGATAGGATTCGTTGTAGCAATAGTACATGGGCAACGGGTCACCCTTGGCATTGGTCAGCATGTTGCCGTCGGCATCGAATGCGATAGGACAGGTGGCAATGTCACCGCGTCTTGCAGCGGCGGCAGCGGTATTGATCTTATAGTCCTTCACCCATGAGTCGTTAGCGGCGTTATACTTGTAATGCCAACCGTCACCGAGCGCTCTGGCTTCTTCCACTGTGCTGGCGTTGCGGTACTTGGTCTTGCCGTCCAAATCCACGTAGGGAACACTCTCGGCATAGCCATAGTCACTGAAAGTCTTCTGGTTATAGCCATGGTGCTCATAATCATACTTGTAAACACCCAGGTAGTGAAGACCGTAGAAGGAACCCAGTGCGTTTCCAATCTGTACACGTCTGTTCCAGCTGAGGTTGCCCGGCTGGTAGGTATCCTTACCGTTCAGGTTCTCCAGAATAAGGGGATTCATCTCCTCTACCTCGTTGAAGTTCTGGGCCAGGTTACCGCGCAGTTTCATGGAGAACTTGCCAACCTTGCAGAACTTGCCTGTGCTGAGGTTGACCTCCCATCCCTTGTTGTGCAGGACACCGCCGTTTACCTTAGCCAGGGTGCTGAAACCGTTGGCACTGGAGATACGCAGCTTCTCCATCACCAGGTCAGTTGTCCTGTTATCATAGATATCCAGATCCATCACAATCATGCTGTTGAAGAGCTCCAGGTTGAAACCGTAGTCAATCTTCCTTACCTTCTCGCGGCGCAGTTCGGTAAGTGAGAGATTCTCGGGTATAATTACCTGGTGACCGTTGTAGTAACCGTTGTTCCTGTATTTATTGAACTGGTCGCTGCCGCTGGTACCGCCGCTACCGCCCACGATAGCCCAGCTACCGCGTACTGACAGCAGGGAGAGCCACTTCTCGCTCCACTTCATGAACTTCTCGTCACTGATGTTCCAACGGGCTGCGGCAGAGGGGAATACGGCATACTTGTTACCGGGGCCGTATCCGGTGGAACCGTCTATACGCAGAGACGCGTCAATGTTATACTTGCTCTTGTAAGAATAGTGGGTATTGAAGTAGAAGGACTGGCTACGCCACTCATTTGTGCCTGTACCAATACCTTTTTTACGGATCAGGGCAATAACGGTAGGATCCGTGATGCCGTCGGGCACATTCCACAGGTTCATGTTCTGCGAGCTGCCGTTACCGGTGTACAACTCGAAGCGTGCCAATGCGGAAAGGCTGTGGTCCCTGTTGGGGAAGGCTGAGTAGAAGCGCAGGTCATGACGGGTAGAGAACTGGAATGACTTGCTCTCGTCATTACTTACGTAGTTACGCTCGTTCTGTCCCCATTTCACATCAGGGTCACCGCCCAGTGCCCATTCGATGGTCTTTAACTCACTGGGGCAGTATCTGTCGTTACTGTTGTTGAATACCTGAATCTCCACATCACCTACATAGTCCAGTCTGAAATGATCGTCATCCTTTCCCAGGAGTTTGTATTCGATATTGAACTGGGGCTTCAGGTTATACTGTTTCATCTTCCACCAGGCCAGTTCCGCGCGTGCAACGGGGTTACCGTTCATGAACATGTCACGCAGGTCATACGAGGTATGGTAACCGTCATTCAGTCCACGGATTATATTGTCGCCGGAGTAGGTACCTGCCAGGGGCAGCATGTTGAAGTAGTTGCCGGTAAGCTCACCGTTAGAGTCATATTCCCATACGCTCATGTTAGGCATGGCCTTGTAGGCACGGTCCATGATACGGTCACCGTCGGATTCCAGGTTCTTGTGGTTGGTGTAGAAACCCAGGTCGATGGTGGAGCTGAACTTGATGCGGTCACTTACGTAATAATCCAACGCCGTATTGGTGGTAAAGCGGTCCATAGTCTGGCCGATGACCGTACCTGTACTCTTGTCATAGTTGGCACTGATACGGAAGAGGGCTTTCTCGCCACCACCGCTCAGGTTAACAGAGAATCTGTGCTCCTGACCGAACTTCTTTACCTCTTTCACCCAGTCGGTGTTCTTGTTGTAGTTGTAGTAGATGTTGGGGTGAGAGCGGTCATAGTCCAATTCAAACAGTCCTCTTTCGGCAGTGGGCTGCTGCTGCGGATTGTAGTATGACTCCTTCATATACATGGTATAGCCGTCACCGTCCAGCATGTTGTATCCCGCAGGCTGCCAGGTACCGGTGAAGTTGTATCTGAAGTTCACACGTGTCTTTCCGCGCTTACCGCGCTTGGTCTTGATTTCGATAACACCTGCGGAACCCTTGTCACCCCACTTGGCTGTGGAGGCACCGTCCTTCAGTACCACGATACTCTCGATGTCCTCGGGATTCACGCTCAGAAGGGTAGAGAACTGCTCCTCGTTATCATAGTTCTCGAAGCTCTCATTCTTGTATTCGTCGGGAATCTCAAAGATGTGGTCATTCAGTACAATCAGCGGCTGCTTGTTACCGTTAATGGTTGCGATACCGCGCAAACGCATGGTGGTACCGGCTCCCAGGTTACCTGAGTTGGGCACGATATCAAGACCTGCGATCTGACCCTGCAGGGCCTGGTCAACAGACTCGAAGGCAAGACCTTCCACATCTTCCATGCTGAACTTCTGGACAGCGCCGGAATACTCACGCGCAGGAATATCCAGACCAGTAGTGGGTGACTTCTTGGGAGCTGTCTTTACCACTTCCTTCAGGGTCTTGGTGGCATCTTCCAACTTGATTTTCCATACGTTCTTGGTTCCCACCTTCTCAATGTGGTCCCTGTATCCTACGTATGAGAACTTAATGATATTGTTGGGGTCCTTGACATTCATGGTGAAGTTACCGTTCATATCAGTAACAGCATGACTTACAGGACGGTTGTTCTTGTCATACTCTACGACGTTGGCACCGATGATGACGTCGATATCATCAGATACGGTACCGGAGATACGCCGTTGCTGAGCACTAACGGGCAATGCCATCAAAGCTATCACCCATAGCAATATAAACTTTGTTATTTTATTCATAGTGGGAGTATTTTATTGTCTTGCTTTGATTGCGTATCTCTTAATATACTTCTTGGCATTCGCAGTTGTGCTCCATGCGCTGTCGTGTCTGCCGCCAACCAATGCGGTATGATTCAGCACACCGTCAATCTGATGGATAACGGCTGCACTGGATGCATCCAGAACGATTCCCTGCATGTTGATGTTCTTGGGAGCTGTGGTTTTTCCGGACTTACTGCAAGAGATGTCACGTGCCAGAACGTTGTTCAGTTCCTTCACGGTAGGAATCTTGTTACCGGGCTGACTCTTATAAGTAATATCGTCGCACACGCGAAGGATGGTCTCGTCACCCTGCTTTATGCGGTCCACATGAATCTTGCAGAACAAGCCTGTCTCGTGGTCATAGCTTGAGGTAACCATTTCGCCGTTCGCGTCGCTGAGCTCTGACTTGTCGGCAAATACTGAATTGTCTGCAAAGTGGTAGCGGATGAAGTTGGTCAGATAGGTAATCTTGGCCTGGATACGGATACTGTCCTCATAAGTCTCCAACTCGTCGGTATATTCATACTCGCCGGTCTCGGGGTCTTTTATCCAGTCTCCGGTCTCGGGATCCACACTGTGCTTGCAGTGGGAATGGTAGTCTTCCATAATATCATCCCAAGTGGGCAGACCGTTCTCAATAGCCTCTTTTATAGCCTTGTTTGTGGGAACAAAGATGGTGTAGCGGAAGTTATTGAAGAACTGGATATTGTAGTCCAGACCGCCGTCAGTGGTGAATACGTAGAATTTCTTCAGGGCTGCTTTCAGCTCTGAGCTGCTCAGGCTGGATTTAACCAGACCGCAACCCTTAATCTCCAGCTCATGTGAACTGGCGCTGCAGAGGTCGTAGAATGCGCTGTAGGGATTGGCTTCCCAAGCTGCTTCGGAATAGCCTTTCGGGTTGTACTTGGGATCGTCCAGCATATCATCTGTCAGGATGCTCCATACGCTACGGTATGTGGGAACCAGGGGTGAGTCCATTACGTAGGTTCCACCGTTCTTCAGGTTGGGGAAGGGAGCGGTAACCTTACATTCTGTTACACCGGGATTGGTGCTTTCTATACCCTGACGCTCGTTCTCAAGCTGGAAACCTCCCTTGGCTGCGATGATGTTGTTGTTCTCGTCACGAACCACCTTAATGGCATTGCCGTTCTTGGAGAGGAAGTATTCGTCTTCTCCGTCAATGGGGTTGGTACCGTCATGCACAATGGTATGGCTCTCCAGAATATCCTTCAGACGGTTGAGAATGTCCTTTTCGTCAATACTACCGGCGCTACTCATCAGCTGGCCGCCTTTGTCACCTATGACTTGTCCCGTTTCTGGCTTGTGGGTTCCATAGGGATCAATGTACTTCCAGCACTTGGCCTGTACGGCAACTTTTCCCGCAGCGGCGGGCTTGGGGCTCATGACAATGATACGCGGAGTCTTACTCTTCAGACTGGTGGGGTCATAATACCATTCCAGGCCCTTGTCGCTTGGCATGAAGAAGGTGAAACGGCTCTGCATGGCCTTCAGGTATGCGTAGTAGTTCAGACCCATATTGTTCTGGTCATAGATGGCCCAGTTTATAATAGTATTGGTCGTACTGATGGCGGCGGGAGCCGTAACTGAGGTAAAGTCGGCCGGACCGTAAACCTGGTTCATAATATAGACTGCACCGTTGCTGGCCATCAGGCAGGTGTCAATCTTGTCGATATCCTCGGGGTAGAACAGCTGTTCCAAGGCATCGTCTTTCTGCTTTGTCATCTTGCTGGGCACCGAGCCTACAAATGAGCGCAACATAATTATATTTATAAGCTTCTGCATTTCCAGCAGGGGAATACAGTCAATCTGCTTATACAGCTCTTCGTATGTGGTGGGAGTGTTGTACGGGATTTCGTATTCGGTTCCCTCGCGCTGATAGAATGTCTTGATCAGCTGCTTGCCACCGGCGTTTACGAAGTAGTTCCAGAGGGTGGAGTCGCTGGGAACGAACATGGCGGCCATATCCTTCTCGCGGTTCTCGGGATGAGTGGGATCCTCATAATACTCGTTCCATGCGGGGTCGAACTTCAGTTTGATGTCACCAGCTTTGAAATAGTCCTTCAGCTCGGCCGGCATGTTTTCAGATGCGTACTTGTACGGGTAATATGCCTTATAGGTACCGCCTCTGTCTCCGGGCTCTGACTGCAGGGGTCTGCCGCCGGCGCTCATGTCTGAGAAGTAGCGCTTGGTGAAGATAGAGTCGGAAAACTCCGGGTGAAGCACCTTATAGTCAGTGGTTATACGATGATTGTAGAAGGGAGCACTGTAGCGGTCCAGCATGTGGCTGAAGATGTTGGTCCTGCCATTGGTGCGGATGACTTCCGCCATACTTGCCAGGGGGCAGAGGGGCTTCTCGGTCATGTTCACGTAACCGTTCTGGCATACAATGTCCGTACTGTCAAGGTGTGCGTCGTAGATGTGAACATCGCTGGTGATACGCTCACGGCCCATGAACTTGGGGAAGTCGAAGTCACTGTTGATGTTGTTTCTGGACATGTGTTCCTGTGTGAAGTGGAGCATCATGGTAAGGCTGGAGTCTGTTACCAGATAGATACCGTTACCGCCGTTCTCCTCACGGAATCGCTGCCAGTAGTCCTTGTCAACGGGATTGTAGTTGACGGGCAGGTCAGCGGACTTGATGTATGTGATTGTGTCCGTTGCCGCAACGTCAGTGAATCGGCGCATGTACTCACCGCGGGTCGGGGGATTGTCTCCGCTGGCTTCACTGCTTGCCAGGTTCTCCATCACGATGGCATTGTTGAGCATACTGGTGTGAATCAGCAGTTTCTTCTGTGCTACACTCAGATTCTCGTAAGAAGTGGCATAGTGCCAGGGGTTACTTTCCGGCAGCTTCGCATTTTTCTCGAAGAATGCTTTCCATGCGGCGTCATCCGCAACAAAGACGGTCTTAGAACCGGTCTTGCTCAGCTCTTCCGTGAGCGGACGCGCGTTGGCAGGATTCACATCCTTGTCGGCAAGCAATCTCAGATACATGGTGAAGTTGCCGGACTTTTCGAGGCTTTCATAGATGCTCGCGTTCAGCCAGTCGGGCTTTTTGTCGTCCAACAGGAACTCGTCCTTACAAGCATGTATGAAGCCGCAAGCGGCCAATAGGCAAATCATCCGAATTGACTGCCTACTCCATTTGCTTAAACGGTTTGTCATACGCATTTTTTTTGTGTTATTTTAGTTTAAATTATTTATGTTTCTTAACCACTTTTTTGCACATTTTAGGCGCTAAGCAGAGCAAATTTACGTTTTTTTACTGAAACCCCGTAAGGGAAGTGTTCTTTTAAGTTTAATTTTAAGACAAATTAACAAATGGTTTGCCCCTTTTTTACTCTTCTGCCGTTGTTGTCTCAGTTTGTGTGTCATTATTGGCGTTATCCGGCACTTCGTTAACGTCTGACGGAACAGGCGAATCAGTTCCCTCCGAATCCGCAGTGTCCGTTTTGGAGACATAGTCGCTTCCCGACCACAGGCTGGGATCAATGTCCTTGGCCACCGGGAACTTGGCCTTGTACTTACCGAACCTTTTGTCGTTAAGTACTTTTCTGATAAAATCACCGAATATGGGCAATGCAGCCTTTCCTCCCTGTCCGAGGGCTCCTGTCCTGAAGTGGATACTCGGGAATTCACCGCCTACCCATACGCCGCCAACCAGCTTGGGGGTGACACCTACATACCAGGCGTCGGCATGGTTGTTGCTGGTTCCTGTCTTGCCGCCGAAGTCCGTACTATGTGTCAGGCCGCCTATGTATTCCCACATGGCGGCTGACGTACCGTGCAGTCCGCTCCTTAGCATAATCTGCATCAGATAGGCTGACTTGTAGGGGATTGCCTGTCTCTCGTGTTTATTGGATTTGTAAATAATATTTCCATCCCTATCCTCAATGCGGGATATCAGAATCGGCATGCTGTACTTGCCATCGTTCACCACCGTGCAGTAACTGTTGGTGAGTTCCAGCAGGTCCACCTCGCTGCTGCCCAGACAGATGGATTTAGTCTCCTGCAAGGGGGTTCTTATACCCATCTCGTATGCGGTGCGGATGATGTTTTTCACACCTACTTCCAAGCCTACTGAGACGGCTACGGTGTTGATGCTGCTTGCGAACGCTCTCTTCAGCGTTATCTCAGTGTCCGAATAGGTTCCGTCCGCATTGTGTGGTATCCATGCTTCCTCTTCCCCGGGCTCTCTGTACTCGATTCTGGTGTCCATTCTCCTGCTGCTGGGCGATAGGCCCTGATTCATGGCTTCGGTATAGACAAACAGTTTGAAAGTCGAGCCGGGCTGGTGCTTGGCGGTTATGTTGTCGAAGTTCCAGGAGTCGTAGTCTATGTTGCCGACCCATGCCTTCACTTCCCTGGTGTCAGGTTCCATGGCGATGAATCCGCAGTGCATCAGCTTGACCATGTAACGGATGGAGTCCATTGTGCTCAGTTCCTTGACAACAGGTCCGTCATACGAAAAGACCCTGACGGGGCGCGGGAGATTCATGTAGTACTTTACGGAGTCGATATTGTCAGGATATTTCCTCTTTAATCTCTGGTATTCCGGTGTCTTTCTCGCAATGTTCTCAATGAAGTCTGGAATCTCCTTGTGCTTGCTGTCTTGCCAGGGCGGAGTATTGCCCCAGTGGGCATAGAACTGACTCTGCAGCGACTTCATTTTCTTCCGTACGGCTTCCTCTGCGTATTTCTGCAGTCTCGTGTCCAGTGTGGTGTATATCTTCAGTCCGTCGGAGTAGGGGTTCAGTTTGTTCCCCGCATCATATCCTGTGATGTCCCCGGTTTCGCATAGCATGTCCAGGTACTCTACCAGCTCCTCTCGGAAATAGGGGGCGAATGCGTTGGGTGAATTATCCTTGCTTTTCTGGACTAAGTCTATCGGCATCTGTTTCAGGGAGTCAAGTTGCGACATAATGGCCGGGCAGCCGTTAATGATTATATGGCCGTGGTCATATACCAGTTCCAGGACAGTGTTGCGCCTTTCTTTGCTGTTCTTCGGATTGGTCTTCGGGTTGTATATGCTGGTAGCTTTCAGCAGGCCTACCAGTGTGGCGGCCTGTTCGTAGGTGAGGCGGTCGGGCGTAGTGTTGAAATATCTTGCCGAGGCTGTCTTGATTCCGAATGAGTTGCATCCGAAGTCCACGGTGTTCAGGTACATTGTCAGGATCTGCTCCTTGCTGAAGAGCATTTCCAGCTTGGTGGCCACTATCCATTCCTTGGTCTTTATAATGAGGATGCTGACACCGGGAATCTTTCCTAAAAGGCCTGCCCTGCGTTGGGTCCTTACGCGGAACATATTCTTGGCCAGCTGTTGTGTGATGGTGCTGGCTCCGCGCGCATGTCCTGTGAAGATGTCCTTGGCTGCGGCGAAGAGTCCCTGAAAGTCAATTCCGTGGTGATGGTAGAACCTCTCATCCTCGGTATCTATCAGTGTTCGTATCAGGATAGGGGAAATCTCGTCATATTCCACAACTGTTCTATCCTCGCTGTAATAACGTCCTATCAGCTGTCCGTCGGCGCTGTATATCTCGGATGCCTCGTCCACGACAGGATTCTTGATATCGGAGAACCCCGGCGTGCTGCCGAACAGGTAAAACAAGTTCAGATCCACGGCAATAAAGAAAAACAGGATTGAAATAAAAAAGGTACAAATCCATACGGCGGTTTTCTTGTACCATGGGCCTGTGTATGTTTTTCTGAGCAGGCTTTTGAAATTGTCCCACATGTTTTTTGCGTTCATATCTTTCACTGTCTGTTATCTGAAATGAAATCCAGGATTTCCTTCTCGTTGTCGGGGGAGAACCAATGGATGTTTTCGTCATGCGCGAACCATGTCATTTGTTTCTTCGCATAGTCTCTGGTGTTCTTCTTGATTTTCTCAATGGCAAAATCCAGATTCCAGGTCCCGTCGATATATTTGAATAGTTCTTTGTAGCCTACTGTATTCAGTGCGTTCAGGTGCCGGTAGGGGAACAGTCTTTCGGCTTCTTCAATCCAGCCTTCCCGTATCATCATGTCCACCCTTCTGCTGATTCGCTCAAACAGCTCGTCCCGTTCCCTTCTCAGTCCTATCTTCACAATCCCGAAGGGCCGCTCTTTCTTCCTGCGGATGCGGAAAGAGGTGTAGGTTTTGCCGGATGTGTAGCAGATCTCCAGCGCATGGACAATCCTCTTGGGATTCTTCAGGTCCACTATATTATAATACTCCGGATCCAGCAGCCTGAGTTCGTTCCTCAGCTTTTCGATTCCCTCGGATTGGAGTCGCTCTTTCAGTTCTTCCCTGACCTCTGGCGCTACACTGGGTATATCGTCTATTCCGTTGCAGACCGCATCGATGTACATCATGCTACCGCCTGAAAGGAGCAGGTTGCTGTGCGCGTGTTCCAACTGGCCGGCAAGTCTGATAACGTCCTCCTCATATTGGGCCGCACTGTAATACTGCTGCAGTTCAAGAATCTTTACAAAATAATGCTTCACCTCGTCCAGCTGCTCTTTTGTGGGAGCAGCTGTGCCGATGCTCATGTCCTTGTATATCTGCCGGCTGTCACAATTGATGACGGGGCTGCCCAATGATTTAGCGATTTCTAATGACAGAGCAGTCTTGCCTACAGCGGTCGGACCTAAGAGGACAAAGAGTTTCATTCGTTTATCTCGAAGCCTTCCATATCCAGTTCCTCATCCTCGAACCCTTCGTCTCCGTAGAAGTCTTCCTCTACCTCCTCTTCTGTTGAGCCCGGGCCGGATTGAACGGTCTTGTCTTCCGTCTTGTGCTGAATGGGAGGAGTGCCGTGCATCCTGCTGATTCTGCCTTCCTTCTCCGGTTGGCCGAACAGGATTTCGCTGATTTCCATCAGGAAGAATCTTTTGCCTTCCGGATCGAAGATGTAGGCTATCCGCTGTCCTTCCTCCTCCAGGAAATCCCTGAGTGAGCAGCTGTCCATGAGGTTGATGTCCTCGTCGGTATCTATGTCGTCAGTGCAGGTTTGCCGTATGTGCTCTTTCACACGCCATTCCTCGTCACAGATAAGGAATCCGTGACTGTTCATGTCCTGATATTTGCAGGTATTCAGTATCAGGTTGTGCAACTCTGCGAATTTGGCTTCCGCATCGATTTTCGCCTCCATCACAAAGTCCTCAATCTCCTGGCTGAATATAGTTATTCTAAATGTCATCTGAACAAATGTCTTATCTGATGAAACCTCTGTTGCTTGTTCTTATGAAGTCCAGGATATACCTGATTTCGTCTGACATGGGAATCTCCTTCTCTACCCTTGCCAGCAGGTCGTTCAGCTTGCCTGTTCCCTGCAGGATGATCTGGTAGGCCATGTGGATGTTGTCAATGATTTCCCTGTCAAAGTTCCTTCTTCTCAGTCCTATGGTGTTCAGTCCGCAGAAGGCTGCCGGATCCCTGGCGCAAAGGCTGAACGGTAGCACGTTCTGACTGAAGCGGGTGCCGCCTCCCACCATGGTGTAGCTGCCTACGCGGCAGAACTGGTGCATCAGGACGCCGGCACTCAGAATGGCGTTGTCGTCAATGATGATTTCTCCGGCCAGCTTGGTGCTGTTGCCGATAATGCATCCGTTGCCCACATTGGCATCGTGTGCCACATGGGCGCCTTCCATCAGAAGGTTGTTGTTGCCGACAATTGTCTTGCCCTTGGCTGCTGTTCCCCTGTTGACGGTCACGTTCTCGCGGATCTTGTTGTTGTCACCGATTTCGGCCGTTGTGTCCTCGCCGGCAAACTTCAGGTCCTGAGGGATGGCGCTTATGACTGCTCCGGGGAAGAAGATGTTCCCGTTTCCTATGCGTGCGCCATACAGAACGGTTACGCTGTTCATCAGGGTGTTGTTGTCTCCGATAATAACTCCTTTATCAATATAACAGAAGGCGCCAATCTCGCAGTTCTCTCCTATGACTGCCTCGGGATGGATGTATGCTAGCGGACTGATTTTGCTCATATGCTAATCTTGTTTGTTTTTAATGACTTGTGCTGTAAACGTTGCCTCGGCTACGCAGTTCTCACCTATGAAGGCGTAACCTTGCATGCTTCCTATGTTGTGACGTAGCGGTCCCAGTATGTCCACTCTGAATATCAGCGTGTCGCCCGGTACCACTTTCTGCTTGAACTTCACATTGTCTATCTTGATGAAGTAGGTGCTGTAGTCGGCTCCGTTCTCCAGGCTGTTGATGACCAGGATACCTCCGGCCTGTGCCATTGCCTCTATAATCAGGACACCGGGCATGATAGGCTCAGTGGGGAAGTGCCCTTGGAAGAACGGCTCGTCACTGGTGATGTTCTTCACGGCCACAATACTCTCGGCCTTCATCTCAATGACTTTGTCAACAAGCAGCATGGGGAATCTGTGCGGCAGCAGCTGCCGTATCTGGGTCGTATCCATGACAGCCGGCTTGTTGGGATCATACTTGGGAGCCTGAATCTCATGCTTGCGGATTTCCTTTCGCATCATGCGGGCAAACTTGTTGTTGATGGTATGCCCGGGTTTGGTGGCGATGATACGTCCCTTGATGGGCTTGCCTATCAGTGCCATGTCACCGATGATATCCAGCAGCTTATGTCTGGCGGGTTCGTTGTCCCATACCAGCTTCTTGTGCTGCAGGTATCCCAGTTCCGCGGCATCGTGGTGCTCTGAGCCTGTCAGCTTGCACAGCTTGTCCAGGTTCTCCTGACTGGTCTGTTTCTCGTAAATTACGATGGCGTTGTTCAGGTCGCCGCCCTTGATAAGTCCTGCGGTCAGCAGGGGCTCAATCTCCCTGACGAAGACAAATGTCCTGGCAGCTGCGATTTCCGTAGCGAAGTCATTCATATTGTCAAGTGTGGCGAACTGGCTGTTCAGGATTTGCCCGTCAAAGGATATCATACTGGTGATGGAGAAGTCCTCGTCGGGAAGGAGCGTGATGCAGGCGCCTGTGTTCTCGTCCTTGAACTCCATCTTCTTTGTAATGTAATAGAAGTCCTTTTCCGCTTCCTGCTCTACGATTCCCACACGTTGGATTTCCTTTACATATGGTTCTGCGCTTCCGTCCAGGATGGGGAACTCGGGGCCGTCCACCTGTATCAGTACATTATCCACTCCCAGGGCATAGAACGCCGCCATGGCATGTTCGATAGTGCTGCATTTGAAGTTGCCTTTTCCCAGTACCGTTCCTCTCTGGGTGTCAATCACATTCTCAGCCACAGCATCCAATACGGGCTGCCCCTCCATGTCCACGCGCTGAATCTTGTACCCGTGATTCTTCTCGGCAGGGAGGAATGTGACTGTCAGGTTCAGGCCTGTATGCAGACCTTTGCCGCTTAGGGAAAAGCTATCTTTTAATGTTCTTTGTCTCAACATGATTATTTCTTTGCTGCAAGCTCGTCCTTCAGAGCTTTGATCTCTTTTTTAACCTCGTTCATATCAGCCCACATCTGATACAGATTCTTGAATATGGCGCTTGATTTCCAAAAGGTCTTCGCATCGATGGCCGGTGTGCCCTGCACGGCAGTTCCCGGCTTCTTCACGCTGTTGGGGATTCCGGCCTGCGCCCCGGCCATGGTCTTGTCAGCTATTGTCGCGTGTCCGGCAATACCTACCTGTCCGCCGAACATACACCATTCTCCCACCTTAGTGCTCCCGGCAATACCTACCTGGGCCGACATTACGGTATGACTGCCAATCTCATCATTGTGCGCAATCTGTACCAGGTTGTCCAGCTTTACCCCTTTATGTATAATGGTAGCCCCCATTACCGCGCGGTCCACGCAGGTGTTGGCACCTATCTCCACATCATCCTCAATGATGGCAATGCCTATCTGCGGAATCTTCTCGTATCCGTTTTCTGTGGGTTCGAATCCGAAACCGTCGGCACCGATGACACAGCCGGCATGCAGGATGCAGTTGTTGCCCACCTTACAGTCATGATAGATTACGGCATTGCTGTAAATCTCCGTGTTGTTGCCTACCCTGGCATTCCTGCCTATGGTTACATGCGGGTGGAATACGCACCCGTCACCAATCTCCACACCTTCGGCTATGGCAACAAAGGGGCCTATGTAGCAGTCCTTGCCTATCTTGGCCGTAGGGTCAATGAATGCCAGTTCGCTGATACCCTTGCGCTTGGGCTTCATGCTTTCGTATATCTGAAGCAGTCTGGCAACGGCACCTCTGGCATCAGCCACCTTTATCAGTGTAGCCTTAATCTCCTGTTTGGGCGCGAAGTTGTTGTTTACAAGTACGATGCTGCTTTCAGTATCGTAGATGTAATGCTCATATTTGTCGTTGGAGAGGAAGCTGATACATCCGGGCTTTCCCTCCTCAATCTTTGCAAAGTTGTTCACTGTTACCTTCGGGTCACCTACAACGGTTCCGTCAATAAGGCCAGCTATCATTTCAGCGCTGAATTCCACCTTTGTGTATTTTATTTAAATTTGTCTCAAGTTTCAAAATGTTCTCTAACCTCTAACCTCTGCATCAGCTGAGCCATCTGCTGCTGTACTTCCCTGGCCTTTTCAGCGGCAACAGCGGCAAAGTTCTCTGTCTGGTCAGCATAGATGATGGCACGGCTGCTGTTCACCAGCAGACCGCAGTCCTCTATCATGCCGTATTTGCAAACCTCTTCCAAACTGCCGCCCTGTGCACCGATGCCGGGTACAAGCAGGAATGCCTTGGGGGCTACCTTACGGATATCCTTGAACATCTCGCCCCGTGTGGCGCCTACCACGTACATCATATTCTCATCGTTTCCCCATTCCTGGCTCTTGCGGATGACTTTCTCAAACAGACGCTCTGCCAAAAGTATAACCCAGTGGTTTTTGGAAGCTCCCTCGCCTTCGGAGAGGGCTGGGGTGAGGCTTTCCAAGAAAGGTGTGACACTGTCTTCGCCCATATACGGAGCTACCGTCAGGGCATCCACATTATATTCGCCGAAGAAGGTGCGTGCGTACATCTTGCTGGTGTTGCCGATGTCTCCGCGCTTGGCGTCGGCAATGATAAACTGGTCAGGGTAGTTCTCCTGCAGGTACTTCACCGTCTTCTCAAAGGCTATCATGCCTTTTACACCAAAGGCTTCGTAGAATGCCAGGTTGGGCTTGTATGCTACGCAATAGGGAGCGGTAGCATCTATGATGGCCTTGTTGAAGGCAAAGATAGGATCCTCTTCCTTCAGCAGGAATTCGGGGATTTTCTTCAGGTCGGTATCCAAACCTACACAGAGAAAGCTCTGCTTCTTCTTTATATTCTCAAATAGTTCTTTCCTTGTCATAACTCTAAACTCTAAACTTACAACGCTGCTTCTTTCATTCTCTCCGCATTTTCTGCCACTATCAGGTGGTCAATGCAGTCCTGGATCTGTCCGTCCATAAAGGCATTCAGATTATATATGGTATAGCCGATGCGGTGGTCGGTAATACGTCCCTGAGGATAATTGTAGGTTCGTATCTTGGCCGAGCGGTCACCTGTCGAAACCATGGTCTTACGTTTTGAGGCAATGTCATCCAGGTACTTCTGGTGCTCCTTATCATATATAAATGTGCGCAGGCGCGCGAGGGCACGTTCCTTGTTCTTGGGCTGGTCACGTGTCTCGGTACACTCCACCAGGATTTCCTCGTCCTGGTTAGTGAAGGGGTTGCGCCACATGTAGCGGGCCCGGACGCCGGATTCCACCTTGTTCACATTCTGTCCGCCTGCTCCGCTGCTTCGGAAGGTGTCCCACTTGATGGCACCCTCGTTGATTTCCACATCAAACTCCTCCGCCTCGGGTAATACCGCCACGGTAGCGGCACTGGTATGGACACGGCCCTGCGTCTCAGTGGCGGGGACACGCTGCACGCGGTGAACGCCGGACTCATATTTCAGAATTCCGTACACACCCTCGCCAGTTACGCTGAAGATGATTTCCTTGAATCCGCCTACGGCACCTTCCGAGAAACTGCTCACGGCCATCTTCCATCCTTTCAACTCTATATACTTGCTGTACATACGGAACAGGTCGCCGGCAAACAGCGCTGCCTCGTCACCGCCGGTACCTCCACGGATTTCCATAATCACATTCTTATCGTCCTCGGGGTCGGCAGGGATGAGCAATAGTTTTATCTCCTCTTCCAGTGCAGGAATCCGCTTCTCACTTTCCGCCATTTCCTCGCGCAGCATCTCCTTGGTGTCCGCATCCTCTTCTATGGCAAGCATTTCCTTGGCATCCTCAATGTTCTGCAGGCAGCCGATGTATTCCTTCCGGGCAGCAACAATCTTCCCAAGGTCTTTGTATTCCTTGGTCAGTTTCACGTAGCGCTTTTGGTCGGCAATCACAGAAGGGTCTGTGATGAGGGTGCTCTCTTCCTCGTATCGGGAAACAAGTCCTTCCAGTCTGCTTAAAAGATTGTTCTCGGCCATAAATTAATATTCAAATTCGCCATACTCGCTCTTAATGAGCAGGCTCTTCTTACCCTCCTCGATGCGACCGATAATCTGCGCATCTATGTTAAAGCTCTTGCTGATCTCTATTACCTTCTCGGCATCCTCGGGAGCCAGATAGACCTCCAGACGGTGGCCCATGTTGAATACCTTGTATGCCTCGGCATAGTCTGTGCCGCTCTCTTTGATGATGGCCTTGAACAGGGGAGGAACGGGGAACATATTGTCCTTGATAACCCTGCAGTTGTCACCCACAAAGTGCAGCACCTTGGTCTGTGCACCGCCGGTACAGTGAACCATACCGTGAATCCTGGGGCGCAGTTCGTCCAGCAGTTTCTTCACCACAGGTGCATAGGTGCGAGTGGGGGAGAGAACCAGTTTGCCTGCATTGACGGGAGAGCCTTCCACCTCGTCCGTCAACTTGTATGAGCCGCTATATACCAGCTCCTCGGGTACGGCCTTGTCATAACTCTCGGGATATTTCTCAGCCAGATATTTGCTGAATACGTCATGACGGGCACTGGTCAGACCGTTGCTGCCCATACCGCCGTTGTATTCCGTCTCATAGGTGGCCTGCCCGCAGGAGGAAAGACCTACAATCACATCTCC
>CACYMI010000001.1:0-14439 GCA_902775385.1 uncultured Bacteroidales bacterium | reverse complement strand
ACATCGCTGCGCTTCATGCGACAGGTAACCGTGCTGTCCACAATGATGGTACGTACCAGATCGCCTACATCGGCGGTCTCTCCGCCGGTGGCATAGATGCCGATGCCCATGTCACGCATCTGCTGCAGCAACTCGTCCGTTCCGTTGATGATGGCAGAGATGACCTCGCCGGGAATCAGCATCTTGTTGCGTCCGATGGTGCTGCTTACCAGGATATTATCTACGGCACCCACACACAGCAGGTCGTCGGTATTCATGATAAGCGCATCCTGGGCAATGCCCTTCCATACGCTCAGGTCGCCTGTCTCCTTCCAGTACATGTAAGCCAGACTGGATTTGGTTCCGGCACCGTCGGCATGCATGATATTGCAGTACTCCGGGTCTCCGCCCAGTATGTCGGGTATGATTTTACAGAAAGCCTGCGGGAAAATACCTTTGTCTATGTTCTTGATTGCGTTATGAACATCTTCCTTGGCAGCACTAACGCCGCGCATCATGTATCGTTGATTGCTCATTATAATATATTTGTAATTGCCGTGCAAAGATAATACAATTATCTTATATACGCAAATTTTTGCGGGTTTACCGTTTAGAGCTAATAGGTTTAATAGGTTTAATGGGTTTAATGGAAGAATGAAGAATGAAGAGTGAAGAATTTGCTACCGCTGTGTTCGCTAACCACTAACCGCTAAAAAGGCCCCTTGCTCCTTGCCCCTAAAAGGTCTCCTAACCGCCAACCTCTAACCTCTAACCACTAAACATTCCTTTTTCTTTACAAAAATGGTTAGGTTGTTCCTGCTGGAATGACCCGTTATTCGTTCCAGAAGTTCCAACTGGCAATGGCCTGCAGGTGCAGCATCTCCAGGCCGTTCTTGCCCCTTGCCCCTTGCTCCATGCCCCTCTTGAGGAACAGTGTTGTCTCGGGGTTGTAAACCAGGTCGTACAGCAGATTGTCCTGCGTCAGGTGTTCGTAGGGCAGGGCAGGGCATTTGTCGGTCTTGGGGAACATGCCTACAGGACTGCAGTTGACAATCACTTCATATTCCCTCAGCAACTCTGCCGTAATGTCATCGTAGCTGAACATCCCCTCTTGGGGGGTTCGGCTTACATATTTCCATTCCAGTCCTAGGCGGGTAAGTCCCACCCGGATGGCCCTGCTGGCTCCGCCTGTACCTAAGATAAGGGCTTTGCGGTGGTGTGGTTTCAGTAAGGGGCGGATACTCTGGGTGAAACCTATGATGTCACTGTTGAATCCCTTCAGGTGACCGTTTCTTACCTGAACAACATTCACGGCGCCTATCTCACGCGCCTCCGGGCTCAGTTCGTCCAGATACTGAATTACCTCTGTCTTGTAGGGTAATGTCACATTTAGTCCCCTCAGTTCAGGGTTCTCCTTCAGGACTTCCGGAAATTTACTGATTTCGGGAATCTGAAAGTTGAGATACTGGGCATCAATGCCTTCCCTGGCAAACTTTTCGGTAAAGAATCCTTTACTGAAACTGTGCCCCAAAGGGTTTCCTATAATTCCGTATTTGTCCATTGTTTAGTGGTCAGAAGACCTTTTAGGGGCAAGGAGCAAGGGGCAAGGGGCAAGAGGATAGTTCTGCACATGCCTTCTTAAACTTCTTAAACTTCTTAAACTTCTTATACTGACTTTAATCTATAATCTATAATCTATAATCTATAATCTATCATCTTTTCTTACTTCCTGGCCAGATACATCGTGCAGATGCCAAAGGTAAAGCGCTTCCATCGCACCTGCCGGTATCCGTTTTTTTTCAGGATGCCTTCCATCTGTTCGCCTTGTGGAAAAACGCTTACCGAGTCGGTCAGGTAGTGATATGCTTTCACGTCACGACTGAACAGCCATCCTACGAAAGGAATGACCATGTGTGAGTATATCCAGAACAGCTGTCTCATCGGTGACGACTTGGGAGATGCCAGTTCCAGCATCAGCAGATGACCTCCGGGACGCAGCACGCGCAGGATTTCCTGCAAGCCCTTGTCCAGGCTCTCAAAGTTCCGTGCCCCATAGGCAACGGTTACGGCATCAAAGGTGTTGTCGTCAAACGTCAGGCTCATGCAGTCCTGACGTTGGAACGATATGGTCTGTTCTAATGCCTGCTGGTTCACCTTGTGAGCGGCAATCTCCATCATCTCCAGACTGATGTCGGCCCCTATGATATGTTTGGGGGCCAGTCGTCTGGCAGCCAGGATGGCAAAGTCACCTGTGCCTGTTGCTATGTCCAGAATGTCTTGCGGAGAGAACGGCTTCAGGGAATCGATGGCTTTATTGCGCCACAGACGGTCAATCCCCAAAGAGAGGGTATGGTTCAGGCGGTCATAGGTGGAGGCGATGTTGTCGAACATCTTCTCCACCTGTACCCCTTTTTTCTCTTCCTTGTTATAGGGAGTGATTATTTCCTGTTCGTAAGCCATTCGGTAACATTCTTCTCTATGCGTGCGGCAATGTCACCCTCTGTCTCGGCAGGTGTGAACTTCTCGCCCACGATGTGCTCGTACAGTTCAATGTAGCGGTCGGCTACGCTCTGTGCGTACTCGTCGGTAATCTCGGGCATCACTTGTCCGGGCTGGTTCATGAAGTTGTGCTCAATGAGCCACTGGCGTACGAACTCCTTGCTCAGTTGCTTCTGGGGCTCTCCCTTGGCAAACTTCTCCTCATAGCCGTCGGCATAGAAGTAGCGGCTGCTGTCGGGAGTGTGAATCTCGTCAATCAGGATAACCTTGCCATCGCGCTTGCCGAACTCATACTTGGTGTCCACCAGGATGAGGCCCTTGCTGGCTGCAATCTCGCTGCCGCGCTTGAAGAGGGCACGGGTGTATTTCACCATTGTCTCCCAGTCCTCCTTGCTTACCAGGCCCTGACGGATGATTTCCTCGGCCGAGATATTCTCATCATGTCCCTCGTCAGCCTTGGTGGTGGGAGTGATGATGGGCTCGGGGAACTTCTCATTCTCACGCATGCCGTCGGGCAGCTTCACACCGCACAGCTCACGGCATCCGTTCTTGTACTCGCGCCAGGCGCTACCGGTCAGGTAACCGCGGATAATCATCTCCACGCGGAAGCCCTCGGCCTTCAGACCCACGGTAACCATGGGGTCGGGAGTAGCCAGTTTCCAGTTAGGAACAATGTCGGCTGTAGCATCCAGGAAACTGGCGGCTATCTGGTTCAGTACCTGTCCCTTGAAGGGGATTCCCTTCGGCAGAATTACGTCAAAGGCCGAGATACGGTCTGTAGCCACCATTACCATCAGGTCGTCGTTGATGTTGTACACGTCACGTACTTTACCATGATAAACACTCACCTGTCCGGGCAGGTTGAAGTCAGTTCTTGTCAATGCTTTCATATCTTTATTTCAGTTATCTGTTTTGTTATTCTCTTCCTCCATATACTTTTTCCCCCTCTCAATCTCGGCCTCATATTTATTATAGGCATTCACGATGCGTGTCACCAGCCTGTTTCTGACAATGTCCTTCTCGTTCATTTCTATGAAGCTGATTCCCTTAATGCCTTTCAGTATCCGGCAGGCCTCGCGCAGGCCGCTTCTCACCCCCTTGGGCAGGTCAATCTGCGTCATGTCGCCCGTGATGATCATCTTGGTGTTCATACCCATACGGGTCAGGAACATCTTAATCTGGTTACTGGTGGTGTTCTGTGCCTCGTCCAGGATCACTACGGCGTCACTCAGCGTTCTTCCGCGCATAAATGCCAGCGGTGCTATCTGTATGATGTTCTGGTCCATCATCTCATGCAGTTTCTGTGTGGGAATCATATCCTCCAGCGCATCATACAGCGGTTGCAGATAAGGGTCTATCTTGTCCTTCATGTCGCCCGGCAGGAATCCCAGTTTCTCTCCGGCCTCCACAGCGGGGCGCGAGAGGATGATCTTCCGGATTTCCTTATTCTTCAGCGCCCTTACTGCCAGGGCGATGCTGGTGTAGGTCTTGCCTGATCCGGCGGGGCCCGTGGCAAATATCATGTCGTTCTCCTGATAGGCTTTCACCAGCTGCTGCTGGTTGGCGCTGCGGGCTGTGATGGGCTTGCCCGTCACACTGTACACAATCACGCCCTCCACGCCTTCCTTGTTCGTCTTTTCCCCTTTCAGGATCTGCAGGATCTCCTCTTCCGTCAGGCTATTATATTTATGTATATGCCTCTGCAGTTTCTCCAGGTTCTCCTCAAAGGCGCACATCTCCAGCTCGTCTCCCATCACATGGATGACATTCCCCCTGGCTGCAATCCTGAGTTTGGGGTAAAGGGCCTTCAGCATCTGCATGTTCGAGTTGCCCACACCGTACAGAATTACGGGGTCGATGTCCTCTATTACAATATGTTTCTCTATCATCTGTTTTATTCAAGTTTCGGGAGAGTTATAAAATGGAGTTAACTTCTATTTTTACTTCCATTTCTACTTCCGAAAGTTCATTTATTTTATAATTTGGTGCAAAAGTACTACATTTAATTCATAATTCACAATTCATAATTCATAATTTTCCGTCTTGTATCAATAATTCTTTATCCGTCCTTCTTCGTACTTCATTTATTTTTTGTAATTTTGTAGGCCGAAAAATATGAGAAGACTAAAGAAAAAGATATTTTACAGCCTTTGCGGCGGCACCGTAGCCGTCCTTGCTGCGGTCAGATGGTGTAATCCCCATGTTGTGCAGCCTTATGCTGAGTGTGTTGCTGACAGTGTGGCAGAGGTGGCGGTAGAACCTGCGGCCCCGGTAGCCAAGTCGGAGCCTGCGCCGGCACGCCGGCAGCGCCACCGTATATTGGGCGTTCATTCGTATGAGGACTGCTTCCCGGATTTACAGGAAGTGCAGATAGTGGCAGCCCGCCGTAACGGCGTCAGGCCCGTGAAGAACAGGGTAGAGGCCGAGCATCGCAAACAGGAACTTGTTTATGTGGGCGCCAGTCCGTATTTCAGTATTGACAGGGCCATGAGTCAGAGTATTCCTTATCTGGTGCCGAAGGCAGCCAGCCTGTTGCATCAGATTGGAAGGAATTTTATTGACAGTCTGTATGTTAAGGACGTACCCGCACACCGGATTATCGTATCCAGCGTCCTGCGCACCGAGGATGATGTGAACCGCCTGCGCCGTGTTAACGGAAATGCCAGTGAGCAGAGCTGTCATCGTTTCGGCACTACCTTTGATATTACGTATGTAAGGTTTGACCCCGTTCATCATGCTGACGGAACGCCTTGCGTCTATGTGTCCGATGCTATCCTCAAGCCCGTCCTGTCCGAGGTCCTCCGTGATCTCCGTCAGCAGGGCCTGTGCTATATCAAGCATGAACGCAAGCAGTCTTGTTTTCATATCACCGTCCGTTAAACCTTTTCCTTTTTCCCCTGTCAAAGGAAGTGAAAGGAAGATAATCCGGACAGCGGGTTGAAGGATACGGATAACGAGTGCAGGAACAATCCTCTTGCCCCTCGCCCCTTGCCCCTCCGCCCCTAACCTCTAACCACTAACCACTAAAAAAATGAAAAGACTATTTATTGTTACAGCCATTATCCTTATGGGAATTGGCAGTGTCAGTGCTCAGCAGGAACAGCGTTCCGAGGAAGAGCGTGCTCAGATGCGTGCTCAGATGATTAAGCGTGTGGCAGACCGTACTGCCAAGGATTTTGATCTGAAAGGTGATGCCAAGGAAGCGTTCCTGCAGACCTTTACCGCCTATCAGACCGAGATGTTCCAGACCAATATGGGCGGACTGCGTCAGCATTCGCAGGAAGGTGATGACAAGAAGGAACTGACTGATGACGAGGCCAATGCCAAGATTCAGGAGCAGTTCACCCGTCAGGAAGAGCAGATAGCCACCCTTCAGAAACGTCTCGAGATTCAGAAGAAGTACAGTGCCGAGTTTGCCAAGGTGCTTACCCCCCAGCAAGTGCTGAAGGTGCTTACTCCTCAGCGTAATAACCAGCGCGGCCAGCAGCGCGGTCAGGAGAACGGACAGCGTCAGGGCGGTTGGCAAGGCGGTGGACGCGGCGGCTTCGGTGGCGGCTTTGGCGGCCCCGGCGGCGGTTTCCGTGGCGGATTCTGATTTGTTGTGTCTCTTGCTCCTTGCCCCTTGCCCCTTGCTCCTAAAGGAAGCCTTGCTTCCGAAACTTAAATAAAAAGAGTCCAAAGTTTTTGCTGCTTTGGACTTTTTTTTGTAAGTTTGCAAACTGAAATTTAAAGTAACTGTATATGGGAAGAGTACTTATTATTGGAGCTGGCGGTGTGGCAACGGTTGCTGCACACAAGGTATGCCAGAATAGCGACGTCTTCACAGAAGTGATGATAGCCAGCCGTACTGAGAAGAAGTGCATTGACTTAGCTAATGTGCTGAACTGGAAATATGGAACACAGGTCAGGACTGCCCAGGTGGATGCCGACAGCGTGGAACAGCTTGTCAGTCTGATGAGCTCCTACAAGCCCGAGCTGGTAATCAACCTGGCCCTCCCTTATCAGGACCTCACCATTATGGAGGCCTGTCTGCAAACCGGTTGCAACTATATGGATACCGCCAATTACGAGCCCAAGGATGAGGCTCACTTCGAGTATAGCTGGCAGTGGGCATATCGCGAGCGTTTCGAGAAGGCCGGCCTCTGCGCCATCCTTGGTTGCGGTTTCGACCCCGGCGTTACCAGCATCTTTACCGCCTATGCTGCCAAGCATCACTTTAAGGAGATTCAGTACCTGGATATCGTGGACTGCAATGCCGGTAACCATCATAAGGCATTTGCCACCAACTTCAATCCCGAGATTAACATCCGCGAGATTACCCAGAAGGGCCTCTATTACGAGAACGGCAAGTATATCGAGACCGAGCCCATGGAGATTCACAAACCCCTGAACTATCCTAACATCGGTCCTAAGGAAAGCTATCTGCTGCATCATGAGGAGATAGAATCACTCGTTATCAATTATCCCACCATCAGGCGTGCCCGTTTCTGGATGACCTTCGGCCAGCAGTATCTGACTTATCTGGATGTGATTCAGAATATCGGAATGTCCCGTATTGACGAGGTAGAGTATAAGGCACCCAAGGCAGACGGCTCAGGCGATGAAGTCGTCAAGATTGTACCCCTTCAGTTCCTCAAGGCCGTTCTGCCCAATCCCCAGGATCTGGGCCAGAACTATGACGGCGAGACCTCTATCGGATGCCGTATCCGCGGTATCGGCAATGACGGTCAGGAGCATACCTATTATGTATATAACAACTGCTCGCATCAGGCAGCGTATGAGGAGACCGGTATGCAGGGCGTCAGCTACACCACCGGCGTTCCTGCCATGATTGGTGCCATGATGTTCCTCACAGGCAAGTGGAACAAGCCCGGCCATGATTGGTGCCATGATGTTCCTCACAGGCAAGTGGAACAAGCCCGGCGTTCATAACGTAGAGGAATTTGATCCCGACCCATTCATGGAACAGCTCAATCAGCAAGGCCTCCCCTGGCACGAACTCCACGACGTAGATCTTGAACTGTAGTTTCCTTTTAAAGGGGCAAGGAGCAAGGAGCAAGGAGCAAGAGATTTGTTATATCTGATCAGTTACGTAGATCTGTAATATCGGTTCCTGTCAATATAGCAGAAGGTATGGGGCGTAACTCATTAAAGGAACGCATTCACTTTCTTGAGATAGCTAACGGGTCATTGACCGAAACAATGTGTCACCTTGAAATTGCTCATTTATTAAATTACATTTCAGATAAGGAATTAAAGGAAAGCGAAGAGGAGATGATTAATGTCTCACGGTTATTAAGTGGGTTGAAAAAATCATTGGAAGATAAGTTGAACAATAACAATTAACTCAGGCAAGCAAAGCGAAGTGCAGGAACAATCCTCTTGCCCCTTGCCCCTCGCCACTTGCCCCTAAATTTTTACGCAATGGCAAAAAAAGAAACAGGTGAAATGCTTGACGAGAAGAGCGCAAAACTGAAAGCCCTTCAGGAAGCAATGTCCAAGATAGAAAAGGATTTCGGTAAGGGATCCATCATGAAACTTGGCGAAGAAAAAATAGAGAATGTAGATGTCATCCCCAGCGGATCCATATCACTGGACGTAGCTTTAGGCGTAGGCGGATACCCCAAGGGCAGAATTATAGAAATCTACGGCCCCGAGTCATCCGGTAAGACCACCCTGGCCATTCACGCCATCGCCGAGGCACAGAAGGCAGGCGGCATAGCGGCCTTCATCGATGCCGAGCACGCCTTTGACCGCTTCTATGCCGCTAAGTTAGGCGTAGATGTGGATAACCTGATTATCTCCCAGCCCGACAACGGCGAGCAGGCACTCGAGATTGCCGACCAGCTTATCCGCAGCGCAGCCGTGGATATCGTTGTCGTGGACTCCGTAGCAGCCCTCACCCCCAAGGCCGAGATTGAAGGCGATATGGGTGACAACAAGGTAGGCCTGCAAGCTCGCCTCATGAGCCAGGCGCTGCGTAAGCTCACTGCCACCATCAATAAGACCAATACCACCTGCATCTTCATCAACCAGTTGCGCGAGAAGATTGGTGTCATGTTCGGCAACCCCGAGACAACCACCGGCGGTAACGCCCTCAAGTTCTATGCCAGCGTCCGTCTGGATATCCGAAAGAGCTCAGCCATCAAGGACGGTGACGAAATCATCGGTAATGAGGTCAAGGTCAAGGTGGTCAAGAACAAGGTTGCTCCGCCATTCCGCCGTGCCCAGTTCGAGATACTCTTCGGCGAGGGCATCTCCCGTGTAGGCGAGATAGTCGATCTCGGTGTAGAGTACGGCATCCTGGAGAAGAGCGGTTCCTGGTTCAGCTACAATGGCAGCAAACTGGCTCAGGGCAAGGAAGGGGCCAAGAAGGTTCTCAAGGACAACCCCGAGTTATGCGAGGAACTCACCGCCCGTATCTACGATTCCATCAATTCCAAGGGCGCTCCCATTGCTCCCCCCGAGGAATAAACCCTTATCACATATATAGAGCCCCCGACAGTTTCTTACTCTCGGGGGCTTTTTGTTGGTATTCATGGGCATTCGCCAATGCGGAAAGACCTATATTTTCCAATTATTCGCAGAGGAGAACTACAAGCAAGTATATGTTAATTTCATCAAGCAAAAAAGAAGGAAAGAAGCCTTTTATGACTCAAAGGATGTGGATAGCATTATCCTCAACCTTTCTGCCCAGATGAGGACTGCGGAGCATATCCGTTCAGAAAGCATGTTGATGATGTTACAATATCAGGGACAAGAATGAGAGCCGTATCTTACATAATAGGTATCAGTCATAGTGTAACCTCGTAGATGGCATACTCTAGTCATACTCCAGCCTGCTGTTTGAGTAAGCCTAGAAGCAGCCTAGAAGCAGCCTAGAAGCAGCCTAGAAGCAGCCTAGAGTATGGCTGAGGTACTCCTTCGTTCCTTTTTTGGTGCTCCTTTAGTGTTTCTTGGGGCTCCTTATAGTGATTCTGAGATGGTGCGGAGTGAGTCCGAAGAATTACTGTCCCATTTACTCTTTCTGCAATAAAAATGATGGCATGATTATATGAAAATCCCAATGTGTTGCGATTTCTTGGCTCGCTGGTAAATAGCTGTGTCATACATGCCGCTTCAAATCTCGATTTTGCTCATTTGTTTGTACCACCCATCGCGCAGAGTAGGGGAGCGCCTCGGGTGTGAATAGGTTCGAGGCTTAGCATCATTTTTCAATCTGTCAATATTGTTCCAAGTTTTATTGCTACCCGCAAAGGGGACTTGAAGGGATTTTTTTTTACTGCCAGGTTAGGCCGTAAAAGTTCCCACGTTAGGCAGTATGATTTTTCTGGTTGTGCAGTAAAAACGGGAACCTTCCCAATTTCTTGTTACGTCATGATTCTTTATTTTCTATTGCTTCACCACGCTTTTTTGCAGAAAGACCTCACCATATCACCCAACAGGCTTTCAGAGCCGATGGTTATCGGTCGGATGCTGGGTTAGGTGTTGCTCAAACACCTAACCCAACACCTAACCCGTCTGTGGGCAAAGGGCGAGGGGCAAGAAGCAAGGAATAAGGAGCGAGATGAAAAAATAGCAGAAAAATGCTAATTTATTCGTTTGATAGAAAAATTTTTCGTATCTTTGCACTCCTTTTTCGGAGATAACATCAAAGGAAAGCACACGAGTCTTTGTTTTATTGTATTAACCTAACAAATTTATGAACCGTATGAAAGATTCATTACTGATTAACGGCGAGGGCGTGAATGCGCCGCTGGAAGGAATGCTTGAGGCTGAGCAGTTCCTGAGTGAGAATTACCTTTTTCGTAGAAACATCCTCAACGGAAAGATTGAGTTCACAACCCTGCCGGCTGACGGCCAGCCGCAGAAGCCTTATCGTCCGCTTACCCAGGCGGCCCTGAACAGTATCATCATCAGAGCCAAACGTGAGGAAGTGGCCGAAGGAAAGCCCAAGGCTGACATTGTGGAGTATATCCACTCTGAGGAAGTGGCTGAGTACAATCCTATTGAGGAGTTCCTGACGAGCCTGCCCAAATGGGACGGAGAGAATCATGTGGCCAATCTTTTCGGCCGTCTTCCTGGTGTAAGCAGCGAACAGCTCTCGTTCCTGAGTATCTGGCTCCGCTCTGCCGTAGCCCATTGGATGCAGATGGATACGCTGCATGGCAACGAGTGTGTTCCTACGCTTATTGGTGGCCAGGGATGCGGTAAGACCACTTTCCTCAGGAGGATGCTTCCGCAGCACCTGAGGCAGTATTATCTGGATCATATGAACCTGAGCAACAAGTTCGACAAGGAGATGGCGCTGACCAACAACCTGCTGGTGAACCTGGATGAGCTGGATGCCATCCGACCCAGTCAGCAGGCTGCCTTGAAGCAGACGCTCTCCAAGAGCAAGGTGAACGGCAGGCCCATCTACGGCTGCGCCCAGGAGGATAAGGCCAGGTTTGCCTCGTTTGTGGCTACGACGAACAATCCGCATCCGCTGACGGATGCTACGGGAAGCCGCCGCTATATCTGCATCCAGATTCCGCAGGGACAGTATATAGATAATGTAGGGGAAATCAACTATGAGCAACTGTATGCCCAGGTGCTGTATGAACTGCGGGAGCAGAAGGCTCCTTACTGGTTCAATAACGAGGAGGTGGCCCGTATTCAGGAGCTGAACATGGAGTTTATGGAGCAGAAGGATATCGCTGACTTGATTACCATCTGTTTCCGCAAACCAGAGGCAGGGGAAGAAGTGAAATCGATGAATGCAAAATCTGTGCTGCAGGTGATTCGCGCAGAATACCCGTCGCTTCCTGTAAATCATAGTGTAAAAGTACATCTGGGATTGGCAATGAAGGAACTCGGCTTTGAATACACCACTCATAGCAATATGGCTTACTATAAAGCCGTTCCGCTCAAGAAAGTGGCCTGACGGGTTAGGTGTTGGGTTAGGTGTTGGGTTAGGTGTTTGAGCAACACCTAACCCAACTTCCGCCCGATAACCATCGGTTCTAAGAGCCTGTTGGGTGATATGGTGACATGTATAAATGAAAAAATGAGAAAATGAGAAAACTCGCTAAACGCTCGACGGGAACGGGAACGTTAACGGGAACGATAACCGCAAAACAAAAAATCAACTAAGCTATTAAACTAACTAATCCGCTTTTCCCGATTTTTCAGCCAAAGAGAAGAAGAACCGTTTTTCTTTGAGAATATAAACACAGTTTATCACGTGTGAGCCTTATTTTACCTTAGTTTTTAATATAAAAACCTTCTTTTTTTAATTTTCTTAGCACAATTTTGCATTTGTATTCATAAAAAATGTATTTTTGAAAACGAAAATGTTTAATATAGTATCATGAAAATTAAATAATGTATGCAAAAGGCCGAATTCTATATCCTAAGTGGTGAAAAACGTTTCTTCTTCGTACGCTTCCGTTCGGACAGTATGTGTATAGTGTAGTAATAATAGAGACAGGAATGAAAGAAGTATCTTACATAGCAGGAATCTGTTATTTTGTAGCTTCGGAGATGGCAGGCTCAGGCCATACTTCAGCTTGCTGTTGGAGTAAGCTTAGAAATAGGCTAGAGTATGGAAAGAAGCAGGCTAAAAGCAGCCTAGAATATGGCTGTACTGTGGAAGAGACACAACTTTATCATTCCTTTTGCACTCCTTTAGTGTACCTTTGGACTACCTTTGGTGACTCGGAGGATGCACGTTGGTGTTACGGAGGCCAGACGTTAGTCACTCGGAGATATAATGGAGAAGGTTCGTTGATGTACGCTGTAGGCAACGCGTATTCTTTTTTATTCAAAATTACAGCCTTATCAAGTTAATACGTGAATTAAAACAATAACAATATGGATAATGATTTTATCAACAACGGAATGGATAATAAGGGCCAATTCACCTATTATGCTTTTATAAGCTATCAGAGGAAAGACGAAAAATGGGCGAAGTGGTTACAGCGGAAGTTGGAAAATTATAAGTTGCCTATAGCAAATGCAAAAGAGATTTCAGAAAAGAAATCGAAGTACATCCGTCCAGTTTTTCGTGACAAGACGGACTTAACTGCAGGCCCCCTGCCAGATGCCTTGAAAGAAGCATTGCAACAGTCTCGCTACCTTATTGTTATCTGTTCTCCCAATGCAGTCGAATCTCCTTGGGTAAACGAAGAAATAGAGACCTTCATCAAAGCCGGACGCACAGAGTTTGTTATTCCGTTTATTGTCGATGGTGAGCCATATTCCAAAGACACAACAGAAGAGTGCTTCCCAAATGCAATTAGAGACATACCCAAAGACAAGGAGCCTTTAGGTGTTAATATCCATGAGAATGGAAAGGAAAGAGCCTTTATCCGTACCGTGGCCTATATGCTGAACGTAAAGTTTGATGAACTTTGGAACAGATTCGAACGCCATAGAAAAAAGATTCGCAACATCACTATTGCGTGTCTGGCATTTTTGGCTCTACTTGCCTTTGGTATATATGACTACACCCGTACTAAAGTGGAGTATTATGCAGATTGGGTGGATTGCAACGGAGTCGCTCAGGGAGTGATTCCTCTGAATAATGATCAGATAAAACATCGTTATGCCTCATTCAAGTTCGAATACACACGAGTACCATTCGGAGAAAAGAGATTCTATTCCTGGCGATTGAACAGATTAAGCATTGTTAATTCAAAAGGTGTAATATCAAGTTTCACACCCGACAATCATGCATTCTTCTATCCAATTCAAGAATACAAATACACGGATGGATATGTGACAGAAATCATCAATCGTGACACCTATAACAGGGTGGTAATGCGCTACACCATCAAGGATGACTATGACCACAATGTAGCCTGCCTTGTGGATATGGAAGGCAAAGAGAAGCATCAAGGAAGTGCTTATCTTGGTAGTTCCACCACAGCTTTTCTTTCCGATGCAAGCCCAAATATGTCAAAGATAAAGCGATTCCATTATACCCGAAATGAAAAAGGATATATAACCAAAGTGACCTATCATGCCAACGATGCAGATGAGTTAGAGGAGAGTGCCATAGGTGACAACAATAATATCTATGGGAAACGGTTTGACTTAGACGAGTTTGGGCGAGTAACTAAAGTCACATATATCAATCATGAGGGTAATACGATGACTGATAAATTTGGTGTTGAAAGTATAAGATACACCAATTCTGCCTTTGAAGGGAATGATACTACAGAGTATTTGGGAAGTGATGGAAAATTGGCGTATAATGCGCACAGATTTGCAAGACAAATAAATAAACTGGATAATTATGGGAATCCCATAGAAAGTTGTAACGAAGGTGTTGACGGGAAGCCTTGCTATGATTATAAAAACATTTATCGTCAGGTAGTAACTTTTGATGGCAATGGCTGCTTTACAGAAATAAAGTATTATGATTTCGATGGTAACCTCTCTTATTGTTCAGATAACTATGCTATTCAAAGAGTGAAATACGACTCGAAAGGTAGATGGGTAGAGGTGGTTCACTATGATGTAAATGATAAGCCGTGTTATACAAAAATTAATTATAGTATAACACGAGCACGATATGATGCAAAAGACCGTATCATAGAACAGAGTTTCTACGATATAAATGGCAAGCCATGTGTGGAAAAAGTATATGGCACATTTTGTATTAAAACCAATTACGATGAGTACAACTATATAGTGGAGCAGTCAGTTTGGGGGGCAGACAACAAACCCTCTATTTCCCCATCGTACGGATTTCATTTACAAAAGAATGAATACGACGATTATCATAAGCTTATTAAGTGCATATCATATGATACCAAAGGTAATCGCTGCATTAATACACAAGAGTATTGTTGTGAAGGTCGATATACATACGACACAAGAGGAAATTTGGTTAAGATAGAATGTTTAGACACAGAAGGTAAACCATGTTTTTGTAAAGATGGCTATGCGACTATAACTTATAAAAATGATAAT